>PLEU01000008.1 GCA_003136515.1 Spartobacteria bacterium | reverse complement strand
AGGAGGAATTCCATGACCCCCTTACGACATTCCTCTACGAGTGGGGACTTGGTACGTACGGCAAGACCTTCCGTGATGTCGATGGCGCAGGAAATTGCGGGGCGCGGGCTCCAGGCGATGACCGGGTGCCCATCAGGGCCGATCTCCGGCTTGCGATCCGGCCCCAGCTTGGGAGTTCCCATCTCGATTAGGCACATACGGCAGTTGCCGGGTGAGCTGAGGGCCGGGTGATAACAGTAGTGGGGAACGAAGCTTCCGCTCTGCATACAGGCCTCGATCAAGCGCGTTCCCTTTGGAAACTGTTTCCACTCACCATCGACCTGCACATTGATCATCGGGACAGCTGTTTCGATCCGGGGTTCGGCAGTGGTGGCGGAAGCGCTCATCGGTGGATAGTGAAATGGATTTCCCTGTGTTGGAAAGGAGAGGACTTTTATGGACACAGGGGCGTCTTGGAGCAAGGAAGAAGGCGCGGAAAAACCTCGCAAGACGAAAAAAACTCACTTCCTTGTGCCTCACGGCTTGCGCAGCCCACCCTTCACCCCTACGCTGCACGGTTCAAGCACTCAGGATGGGTGGCAGAGTGGTCGATCGCGCACGCTTGGAAAGCGTGTTTACCTTTATCGGTAACGAGGGTTCGAATCCCTCCCCATCCGCGCCCTCGATTATGCAATACCTTATCCCGAATACCACCGCACTGGTTTTGATTGATTTGCAAAAGGGGGTCGTGGGAAGACCTCTTGCTCCCTACTCCGGAGCTGAGGTGCTCCAAGTCAGCTGCGAACTGGCCGAGCGTTTTCGTCGGGCAGGTGCACCCGTCTTTCTTATCAAGGTTGGCTGGTCGCCCGATTTCAAGGATGCATTGAATCAGCCCGTTGATCAGCCGTTTGTTCCTCCTTCTGGCGGATTGCCCACCGATTTCATGGATCTGGCCACCGGTTTGCAAATGCCCGGAGACATCTGCATCACGAAGCGCCAGTGGGGAGCCTTTCATGGCACCGAACTGGACTTGCAGCTCAGACGGCGGGGAGTCCAGACCGTCGTGCTTGGAGGAATCGCCACAAATATAGGCGTGGAGTCCACCGCAAGGCAGGCTTGGGAACATGGGTACTCATTGATTCTCGCCGAGGATGCCATGAGCAGTATGTCTGCGGAAATGCATAAGTTCGCGGTGGATAATATCCTGCCTCGCATCGGCAGACTTCTGAAGGCGTCTGAGATCGGCTTCTCTGCCTAGGCGTGATGATGGCATGGTTTCGGGATGAACCGTTCCTGAAGATTTCTCGAGGGGGTCAATGGGTGGTGTTGCTAATTGTCTCTGCCTTAGCGGTGATCCTTCTAGAGCGCGCACACCTGCCTGCGGCCCTAATGCTCGGGCCGATGGTCGCGGGCATTTTGCTGGAAACAGGCGGTGGAAACCTGCGTGTCCCCTCAGCTCTGTATCGGATGTCCCAAGCTGTGATCGGATGTCTGGTGGCCCGCGCCATCTCTTCGGAAATCGTGAGTACCTTCGCCGCTCACTGGCCTCTTTTTCTGGGAACGATGTTCTCTGTCATCGCAGCCAGTTGTGCTCTGGGGTGGGCTATCAGCAAGTCAGGTATTTTGCCGGATGCTATCGCCGTGTGGGGCCTGCTGCCAGGAGCGGCCTCGGTCATGATGCTGATGGCTGATGCTCGCGGCACGGATGGAAGGTTAGTCGCCTTCATGCAATATCTTCGCGTGGTACTAGTCGCAATAGCCGCCGCAGTCATCGCGCGAGTTTTTTACCATACGGGATATCACGGCACCGCTAGCAACTGGTTTCCACCCATCCATTGGGGGATGTTTTCCAAAACCCTTGGCTTCATTATCCTAAGCATTGTTTTGGGAAGGAAGTCTGGGATTCCGGCAGGTGTTCTCCTTGTGCCCTTAGTTCTGGGAACAGTGCTACACATCGCAGGCTTACTGACCATTGAGTTGCCACCCTGGTTTCTTGCCCTGAGTTATGCTCTGCTCGGCTGGAATACCGGGTTACGCTTTACGCGCAACATCCTTGCTCATGCGGCCCGTGCCCTGCCGCAAATTTTTTTATCCGTGCTCCTGCTCATGGCATTCTGCGGTGGGATTGGTGTAGTGCTGGTGAAAATTGCAGGGATTGATCCCCTGACTGCCTATCTTGCAACTACGCCGGGAGGGCTTGATTCGGCTGCCATTATCGCCGCTTCCACCAAGGTTAACATGCCTTTTGTAATGGCGATGCAGACCACCCGCCTCTTGATTGTCCTGATGATCGGGCCAGCTTTAGCACGTATGGTTGCACGGTTGGTGATCCAAAAAAATGCATGCTAGTGGCTCTCCGGATCCCCTCCGCCTTATTCGTACTCCCCCATCAATTCCTCTCCTCTCGCCAGGCGCGTACTTTTGGGACATCCTCTAGCGTTCGTTTTCTATGGATTCCCTGGATATAATGCTTCTCCGTGCCCTCGCAAATCTCGAGGCAAGCGGTCTTAAGCGGAGCATGCGGTGTGTCGATAGCATCCAGCGAACGCGAATCACGATCGGAGGACGTGAGTTGCTGAATTTTTCCTCCAATGACTATCTTGGCCTAGCCTCGCATTCGGCCCTAGCGGAGGCGATGCAGCAGGCAGCCCACACATGGGGCGTGGGTTCGACAGCTTCGCGGCTTATCTGCGGCACCTCCTCGGTACATGCCGCCCTGGAGGAAGAGCTTGCTGCTGCGAAGGGAACAGGGGGCTCCCTGGTTTTTTCAACGGGAGTTGCCGCAGCCAGCGGGACGATTCCTGCACTTGTCGGCACGCAGGACGTAGTGATTCTTGACAAGCTCTCTCATGCCTGTCTGATCGACGGAGCGCTAGCGAGTCAGGCGATGATGCGCGTCTATCCCCATAACGACCTCGGCAAGCTGGAATCCCACCTCAAGTGGGCTCGGGAAAAGCATCCCGGCGCCCGGATAATGATCATCACGGAATCGGTTTTCAGCATGGACGGCGATCTCGCTCCGCTACGGGAAATTGTAGAGTTAAAAGAACGCTACGGCGGAATCCTCTTTCTCGACGAGGCGCATGCAGTTGGCGTGCTCGGCCATGGTGCGCAGGGATTGGCCGGAATGTTGGATCTGTCAGAGAGAGTCGAAATTCAGATGGGTACCTTCGGCAAAGCGCTCGGTGTCTCTGGCGGCTACATAGCAGGATCACGGACACTCATCGACTTCCTGATCAACCGCGCTAGGAGCTTTGTATTCTCAACTGCTCCCTCGCCAGCGATTGCCGCTGCATGCAGAGCGGCACTTCGCATTGTGCAATCCAAAGAGGGGACTGTGCTCCGCAATCGCCTGGATCAAAACCGAAGCCTGCTAGCCTCGGAATTGAAAATCCCGGTACCCCAGAGCGCCATTGTGCCGTTGATACTCGGCCGTGAGGAGGACGCCCTGCGGGAATCGGCGCGTCTTTTGGATGCGGGATTTTTCGTTCCCGCGATCCGCTATCCGACCGTCCCTCGCAATACGGCGCGTCTCAGGGTGACCCTAAGTGCCCCCCATGATGTCGAGCAAATTAGAAAGCTGGCGGGGGTTCTTTTACAGAACTCCTAGCTTTGTTCAGCAATAGAAACGGCTTCCTTGGCGAGCCTTGTAATACCCGCCCAGTCCTTATTCTTGATAAGATTCCGGTCTGCAATCCAAGAACCACCTACTGCGGCAACACAGGGTGCATGAAGAAAATCCTTCAGGGAAGTTGCGGTGACACCCCCAAGCGGGATGAATCTTACCCCGGTATGGGCATAGGGGGCGGCGAGAGCTTTGAGCATGCGGGTTCCTCCTGCAACATCGGCGGGGAAAAATTTCTGAACTAGGCAGCCGAGGGAGAGCGCCGCCTCGACATCCGAGGGAGTCATGACCCCCGGAATGAAACCAAGTCCGCGCTCATGAGCTGCGCGAACAATCTCAAGGTTCAATCCTGGAGCAAGTCCAAATGTTGCGCCAGAATGGGCGGCCTGAGCAACCTGTTCTCCGGTGAGAAGAGTCCCGGCTCCCAAGTGGATCTGAGGAAAGGCCGACTTGATCCTGCGGATCGCTTCTGGAGCGGCCTCGGTTCGGAAGGTGATTTCCAGGGAATCAAGACCCCCTTCAAGCAGCGCAGCGGCGAGCGGCTCGGCGTCTTCGACGCGGTCGATGGTGATGACGGAGATGATACGCCTGGCAAGAATGGGGATGTAATCGAAGGGCGCCATGACTTATCATTATATTTTTGAAGGCGCTGAGCCAAGACGGCATTTGAGACGGCAGGCCCGGGATGTCCACCTTTCTCTGGGGCAGCCCCCACAAAATTCCTAAAACCACAATATCTTGTGGTTGCGAGCTGCGATTACACTATTGCTTGTGTTTTTTCTGTTGCGCAGGCGACCGCTTTTTCTAAGATCAGACACCCCCCATTTCACCCCGTATCCCATGTATCTTCAATCACTCGAACTGGTCGGTTTCAAGTCATTCGCCCCCAAGACTGTGCTCCGGTTTCATAGGGGTGTGACCGCCATTGTCGGCCCAAATGGGTGCGGCAAATCCAATGTGCTCGATGCCATCCGCTGGGTACTTGGTGAGCAGTCGGCCAAGGCGCTGCGCGGTGGCGAAATGGCCGATGTCATTTTCAACGGTACCGACAGACGGCAACCGCACAACATGGCGGAGGTTTCCATGACCTTTGCCGAGTGCGAAAGGGATCTTGGTGTGGAGTGGAACGAGGTCTGCATCACACGACGTGTGTTCCGTGATGGAAAATCCGAGTATCTCATCAATGGCACTCCCTGCCGCTTGCGAGACATCCATCAGCTCTTCATGGACACCGGCATCGGACGAAGCGCCTACTCGATTATGGAGCAGGGGCGCACTGCGCAGCTTCTCAACAGTCGTCCCGAGGATCGCCGCGCAATCTTTGAAGAAGCCGCAGGCATTACAAAATACAAGGCGCAGAAAAAAGAGGCATTGCGCAAACTGGAATACACCGAGTCGAATCTTCTCCGGGTATCCGACATCATCAAGGAAGTGAAGCGCCAGATTGGTTCCCTTCAGCGCCAGGCGGGGAAAGCACGTCGCTACCAGACGCTCATGGGGGATCTGCGCGTTCTTGACACCCACCTTTCCCACCGCACTTATCTCGATCTGGAGCGTTCCATCGGGGAGGTGTCGGAGAAGGTGGCCCAGAGTGCCGAGGCCCGAACTCTCTATGAGCAGGAAATTGCCGAACAAGAACTTGAAGTAGCTGGAGCACGTGAGCAGGTGGCGACCCTCGACGCTGAAGTGGAGAGCGCCAGGGGAAATCTCCAGACGCTTCGAAACAGACTGTTCTCAGGCGAGAATAGAATTGAAACCAATGCGGAGCGAAGCGGCGAATTCCACGAAATGAATATTCGCGCCACGGCCGATATTGATGCAATGCATCTCCGCATCCGTGAGCAGGAGACTGCCATTGAACAGACGGATGCCCAGCTTACTTCCTTGCTTGATGTTCTGAGAGCCGAGGAGGAATCACTCCAAGCGGCTGGTGCCCGCCTTCAGCAATCGCAACAGGAGCGGCAGGCTGCGGAGAGGGAGGTTGAAGCGCAGACCAACCAACTGCTTGAACTCGAGAATCGTCTAACCGATGTGCGCGGTGAGCTTTCCACTGCCAGCGCACGCCGCGATGCAGAGCGTCAGCGGGTCATCCAGCTGCAGGAACAGGTATCAGTGGCAGGTTTGGCCGTCACCACCGCAGCCGCTCGTGCCGTGCAGACCGCTGCGGCGCAGTCCTCAACTCGCCAGTCTCTGGATGCCGCCGAGCAGGAACTCATTGCCGCACAGCAGGCTCATGACATCGCACAAGGCGAACGCCAGAATGCTGAGACCGAGTGGAACAATTCAAGCAAGCAGCTTGCCGAGCGGGAGCATCGACTGGAAATACTGCTTCAGCTGGAAAGTGAGGGAGAAGGGCTTGGGGAGGGTGCTCAGGCGATCCTGCGCGGTCTTGAGCGCCCCGAGTTTTTTCAGGCTGGAATCATCGGCACACTCGCCTCTCTGATCGAGGTGCCCCCCGCGGAGATTCCTGCGATTGAATCCGCTTTCGGAGCTGCAAGCCGGGCCATTGTTTTTGCCGATGCCGATATGGCTGAGGCAGCTCTTCAGAGTCTTCGCGAGGCCGCCCAGGGACGCGCCTCAGTTTTGGCAGGCGATCTCATGCCGATGGCTCCCCTGCAGCCACTCTCCCTCCCCGAGGGCGCTCTCTGCTGGGCGACCGATGTTGTCCGTGCCGCCGGCACGGCTCACGGCCTGATTGCGCGACTTCTCGAAGGTGTCGTAATTGTTCCCGATCTCGCCACGGCGTTCCGGCTCAAAAAGCAATATCCCTCCCTTGCCTTTGCCTCCCGTACGGGGGAGTTTCTTGGACGCGATGGGCTCGCCCACGGCGGCGCGACTGGTGAAGTTTCCCATTCAACGCTTCTCCGACGTTCCCAGATCGCCTCGCTGGAGCGTGAAGTCGAGGGGTTGGCTGAGACAACTAGGCGCCTTGCGCTGATGCGCGAGGGAGCTCTTGCCACACTCGAGGCGACCACATTCCGTCTCCGTGAGTCGCGCGAACATCTCGGCAACACACAGGGCCTGCTTGCGGCCGCCCAGGCCGATAATCTTCTCGCCACACGCGAACTGGAAAATGCCCGCCATCGCCAGGGTTCCCTTAATGACGAGATAGCCTCATTGCAGAAGCATGTTCTCGTGCTGGAAGATCAGATCAGCCAGTGTCAGGAGCAGCTTGAGAGTGCCATACGCTGCCTCTCCACAGCCCGCGAAGAACGCGCTGCTGCCACCGCCCGGATCTCACTCCTCCGCGATGTCGAAGCCGAGGCTGCGAATAATCTCTCAGAGGCTCGATTCCGTGTGGCCAGCGAGCGCCAGAGACAGAATTCCCTCGCCAGTCAACGTGCGCCAATGGAGGCCCGCATTCAGGAACTCGCCGAGACGGTTGCGAGCCGCCAGCGCGACATTGCAACGCAGGAAGAACGCATCCGTTTGCTCGAAGCAGAGTCAACGGCCTTGGCCGAAAGCGTTGAGGGCTGGAAGCGAGAGAGTGCTGAGGTCGAGAAACACGTGCTTGAACTCGGGGTCCAACGAGCCGAACTGCAGGCTGGAGTCGAGGTGCTGGAGATCGCCCTGAGAGGCGCCCGCAGGAATCTGTCCGAACTTCAAGATAACCGTTCCAAGAACGAGGTGCGCCTTACCGAACTTACTCTCCGGTGCGAATCGATTCGGGATCACGTTTCCCGGCGATATCAGCTCGATCTCGCGGGATTTGAACCAGACCGGTACGGTCTTCTCAAGGCAGTTGCCTCCCAAGGGCAGAAGGAGCTTCGCGCTGCTGTACAGAACGACGGGGAGAACCTCGCCGCCGTCGAGCGTGATGATTTGCCCGAGCCAGTAGTCGGTCCCATACCGGCGGAGATTCCATGGGAAAGGATCGAGCAGGCGGTGGCCGAATTAACAGAACGCGTTGATTCCATGGGACCGGTCAATCTAGACGCCATACAGGAGTACGACGAACTTGAGGAGCGGCATAACTTCCTTGAGCAGCAGAACAACGATCTGATCAACGGCAAGGCTGAGTTGTTGGAGGCCATCTCAAGGATCAACAAAACAACAAAGGAACTCTTCTCGGAGACCTTCGAAAAGATTCGGCTGAATTTTCAGGAAATGTTTGCCCAGCTGTTTGGCGGCGGGAAGGCCAACCTTCTTCTCATGGACGAGAATGATCCGCTGGAGAGCGGCATCGAAATCATCGCCCAGCCTCCGGGAAAAAAGCTCCAGAGCATCTCGTTGCTTTCAGGCGGCGAGCGTACGATGACGGCGGTGGCGCTGCTGTTCGCGATCTACATGGTGAAGCCGAGCCCCTTCTG
>PLEU01000172.1 GCA_003136515.1 Spartobacteria bacterium | reverse complement strand
GGGCAGCGCTTCGCCTTTTTTTCCGATCCTGATGGATTGCCAATTGAACTCTACGAAACGAAAAAGTAACTAAGCCAGAGATCGAAGGAATTTCTCGAAGAAATCTGCTCCTGCTTCGAGATCGGAAACCTTGATCCATTCATCCGCAGTGTGGGCTTGACTGATAGAGCCGGGGCCGAGGGCAATAGCAGGCATCCCTGCCGTAGAGAAAACAGCGGCATCACAGAACCAAGGGGCCCCGACTGGACGTGCGTCCAAGGACGCAAGTTTGCGTATCAGGGGATGGCCGGGGTCGGTATAAAGAGGTCTGGAACTCTGATAGGTCAAACCGGTGCCCGGTGAAACCTTGCCCACAACCTGGTGCAGAATGTCCATGATTGCCAGCGCATCGACTCCTGGGACGAGTCGAATATCGATGGTAGCCTCGCAATGATCCGGAACGATATTCGTCTTGGAGCCGCCCCGGATTGTTCCCACGCTCAAGGTGGTGCGCCCAAGCAAGGGATGAATGAGTCGCTCCAGCTTGGGTATGATTTCCGTGCGGATCGCCTCAATGGCCTGCGTCATTGCATAGATGGCATTTTCCCCCTGCTCGGGAGCCGAGGCATGAACGGCCCGGCCTTGAGACTCCAAGGTCACCCAGAGTGATCCCTTGTGGGCATGGACGGTCTGAAGATCAGTCGGCTCCCCGGCGATGACAAAATCGAAGTGTTCCTCCTGGGCAAGGGCCTTGGCTCCATGCTGTCCGGACTCCTCCCCCATCAGTCCAGCAAACCAGATCTCGTAATCCAAGCTAGGAATGAGATCGCGCATCCGAGTCAGGGCCGTGAGCATCGAAGCCATCGGCCCCTTGGTATCGCTGGCACCCCGGCCCCATATCTTCCCATTACGCTCTTCGCCGCTGAAGGGTTCGATGGTCATGCCGGCCACGCTGACGGTATCGGTATGGGGGGCAAGTAGCAACCGAGGCTTGCCGACCCTGTTGCTAGGAAAACGGGCCACGACATTGGGTCTTCCGGGAAGAACCTCTCGCACCGAAACCTCAGCACCAAGACCGACCATGTAGTCTTGCAAATACATAGCGAGCCGCTCTTCGCCCGGATCTGGCACTCCGGGATCCCCTTCGGGATTGACACTGGGGATCCGAATGAGTTCCCCAAGCAACGCAACTGGGGAACGACGACTCATCAGGATACCCCTCCCTGAGTCCTGTCTTTCATACGGCGGTACCAGGCAACGAACTTTGGAATACCTTCACGAATCGTAGTCTTCGGAGCATAACCAAGAAGGGTGCGCGCTTTGGTGATATCGGCCGCCGTGAGCGGCATATCTCCACGCTGCTCCGGAAGGCGCTCGATCACGGCTCTTTTCCCAAGGGCCTTTTCGATGGTCGTGATGAGCTCTGAAAGTGTCGTCGTTTCGTTCTCTCCAAGATTGAAGATTTCAAAAATGGGAGATTCTCCCTGCACAAAGGCAAGAGCCCCCATGACTCCCTGCACTATGTCATCAATATAGGTGTAATCGCGACGCGTACTCCCGTCACCAAAGCGCTTGATGCTTCGCCCCTGTTCTATCGCATCGGTAAAGCTATGGATGGCAAGATCAGGCCGCTGTCCAGGTCCGTATACGGTGAAGAAGCGCAGGGCCACTATACGCATCCCGTGCAGGTTTACATAGTTACCGCAAAGTTGCTCACCAGCGATCTTGGTGGCTGCATAGGGTGAGAGGGTCTGATGAATAGGTTGGTTTTCCCGGAAAGGGACTGTTTTAGATAACCCGTAAACCGAGGAACTGGAGGCAAAGATAACCTTCTGACAGCCTGAGAGACGGGCCGCTTCCAGCATGTGGAAACTTCCGGTAATGTTGGTGTCGATGTAGAGCTTGGGATCGAGAATGGAGGGGCGCACGCCAGCGCGTGCCGCGAGATGAATTACCGCATGCGGCTGTACCCTGGCAAATAGATCCCGAATCGGTTCCCAGCATCGCAGGTCAATCTCCGCGATTCCTACAGATGGAGGAAGATCTCTAAGATTGGTGCGTTTGATTGCAGGATCGTAAAAGTCATTGAAATCGTCTAGCACTGTCACTTCGTGTCCTTCGGACACAAGGGCTCTCACCACATGGGAACCGATGAACCCCGCTCCCCCGGTGACGATGATTTTCATCAAACGAAGGTATCGATCCGGGAAAACAAGCCGCAAGGAGATTTAGCCGGATGCAGGAATGTTTCGATTTGACGATGAGGAGCTTTCCCAAAAAGCCACTCTGAGTCACTATGAGCCGATGTCCCGCAGTCGCCCCCGCACAGCATCCATATCCCCAAATTCGATCCCGCCCCTGCCAAAACGCACCTGGGTGGAGATCAATCATGCGGCCCTCCGCCACAATCTGAAAGTGGTTTGCAAACTTGCGGCCCCATCCAAGATCATGGCCGTCGTCAAGGCCAACGGCTACGGGCATGGACTTAATGAGGTTGCCTCCACACTGCGCGATGGCATCGAGACGTTCGCAGTCGCCTCGCTCGGTGAGGCGGTGCAACTGCGCAATACTGAGCGAAAAAAACCGATCCTTCTGCTGAGTGCCGCCCTGCCGGCCGAATATGAGGAGATCGCGCGTCAGGGATTCATTCCGACCATATCCTCCCTCCACGAAGCAACCCTCTTCGCGAAAGCAGCGAGCAGCCGGAATATTCCCGACGCAGGAGTTCATTTCAAGATCGACACGGGCATGGGACGGCTTGGAGCCCTTCCCTCGGAAGCAGCCCGGATTCTTCGCGGAATCATTAAACTACCCCTGCGTCTCCACAGTATATCAACTCACCTCCCCTCCGCTGACAGTGACGCCGAATTCACCTCGGCACAACTGAAGACATTTCAAAAGCTTGTTGCGGAGCTTCAGACGATCGCACCGGGCATTCCGGTTCACGTCCTCAACTCAGCAGCGACCATACTCATGCCCTCCCATGCCTACGATCTGGTGCGGATCGGCCTGCTGCTTTACGGCGTCTCGCCCATTCCCAGCAGTCAGAAGCTGGTACGGCCAGTTCTGAGCTGGAAAGCCTCGGTGACATACATTCGCAAAATTCCCAAGGGGCAGGGCATCAGCTATGGGAGCACCTACAGGGCTTCAAAAGATCTCACCGTGGCCGTGCTCCCTGTCGGCTACGCCGACGGCTACCCGCGTCAGATCTCCGGAAAGGGTGCCACCGTGCTGATAAAGGGGCAACGCTGCCCTGTACTCGGCCGGGTCACGATGGATCAGGTTATGGTTGATATTTCCCTCATCGCAGGAGTGAAGGTCGGAGACCAGGCCGTTCTTGTCGGCAGCCAGAAGGGGCAAGAAATCACCGCCTCAGAGGTCGCAGCTTGGGCGGACACGATCCCCTGGCATCTCTTCTGCGGGATTACCGAACGTGTTGCGTACTGGCACAAGCATGCAAAGGAAACTGAAGAGAAACCCGTTAAAAGTTGAAAATACAGTGCTCTTTAAAAATTGAGGTTTTCACCTCTCTAAATTTTTAAACATTCAGGTTTTTCTCTTTTTTCTTCTACGCTGGTTTTGTGGCGCCACGGAAAGCAATGCAGTCGTGGAGTAGACGATCCGGCGCGTAATGTTCGCTGGAACGCAGCACGACATTGATCTCCCCCTTGGCGGCGTGGCCTGATTTTTCAAGATCCTCAACGAGGTTGGAAAAGCCTTCTAGGGTCTCCACGAGAACCCGATCCTGTGCCAGAACAACCAGCTTCGATCCCGGGATCACAAGGATTGAAACAGGAAGGACGGAATGGGCGATAGCATCGAGGGAAAGCGGAACTCCATGATCAGCGGCCTCCACAGCGGCATGGCGCACCTCCAGCTGGATCATCCTGGCCCGCGACTCGGGAGTCACCGATTCAATCGCGTGGGTGATAGCGTCCAAGAGGGCATGGCGCACCTCGGAAAGCTCGGTAAGTTCCTGAAGCTTTTGCAGCTCCTCATTCTGATGGATCGCCTTGGCAAGCTGGGAGATCTCCTTCAGGTAGGCATTGCGCTGCGAGGCAGGAACGTAATACATCACGATCAGGTGCACCAAAACCCCATCGGGTGATCCGTACTCCACTCCTTCAGGACTCCAACCTACCGAGCAGAGCAGTTCTCCATCATGCTCGGTGGTAGCATGGGGACAGGCCCATCCCTTGCCGATCCCGGTATTGTGAAGTGCCTCTCGGGCTAATGCCTTCTCGGTGATGCCGTCATCGCTGGGAACCTCCGGTATGGCCTCAATTAGTGTGGCAAGAAATTCCAGAGCATCATTCTTGATATTGTCGGGAAGTTNNGCTCCTGGAGGGCATTGAGCAGTGCTTTCATTAGAAATGGAGATATTTTGGTTTGGTATAAAACTCTCTATCAACCGATACCAAACTTTTTGGCAAACCATGCGTTAACGGAATGAGTGAGCGTAACGTAGCATAACATCGTGGCAGCAATGAAAGCCCAGTAGATCGGCGGAAGCGGCACCAAGCCAACCTTAGCCGCCACCCATGGAATGTAAGGTAATGAAGATCCGATAGCTATAATAACCAACGTCGTGGTCAGCAGTGCCGCGCTGGGCGCACTCTGGATGAAAGGAATTTTTCGAGTGCGGATGACATGAACGATCAGCGTCTGCGTAATAATCGACTCCACAAACCAGCCCGAATGAAAAAGAGCCCCAGCATAGGTGTCATCAGGAGCCACATTCAGCCCACCCGGAAAGCGGTGGAGAAGCTCGGCAGGAGCCGCCAAATGCAGATTGCTGCACTTGAAGAAAAAGAGCATCAGACAGAAGGTCGTATAATCAAAGATCGAACTGGTCGGCCCAACGAAGAACATGAATTTCTGAATATTGCCGATATCCCACTTTCTGGGCTTTAGCATAAATTCCTCATCGACATTATCATAAGGAATGCCGAGTTGAGAGAAGTCGTAGAGTAGATTATTTACTAAAATCTGGATCGAGGCCATCGGCTGGAACGGCAGCCAAATACTGCTGCCGGTCATACTGAACATGTTGCCGAAATTAGAACTCGCCCCCATCCTGATGTACTTGGTGATGTTGGCAAAAACCTTGCGACCTTCAAGAATGCCGTCTTCTAGCACCATAAGACTGTTTTCAAGAAGGATGATGTCGGCAGACTCCTTGGCAACATCGACTGCTGTATCGACAGAAATACCTACATCGGCCACTCGCATCGAAAGGGCATCATTGATACCATCGCCCATGTAACCCACAACATGTCCCCGCTTCTGCAGGGCCACGATGATGCTCTCCTTCTGGGCTGGCGAGAGACGGGCAAAAACACTTGTCTTCTCGGCGAGTTCGCCCAGTTGCTCTTCCGAAAGGTCAACCAACTGATCTCCAGTGATAATCTCTCCAGCCTCAAGGTGAACATCCTTACAGATTTTGCGGGTGACAAGTGCATTGTCCCCAGTGAGAATCTTCGTTGCCACTCCATAGCTGGCAAGGGAGGCAATCGCTTTCTGAGCTGATTCCTTGGGCGGATCGAGAAAGGCAATATAGCCCAGTAGTATAAGATCATTCTCATCTGTGATGGAGAATCTTGTCTTCTCCCTAGGAAATTCACGGTAGGCAATTCCAAGCACACGGTATCCGTCACGACTGAGAGCTTCAAATTCCTCAAGCAGATCGTTCTTGATCAGATCGATCATCATATAGACCTCGTCGTCAACCTGATAGTGGGTGCAGCTCTTATAGATATCCTCCACTGCACCCTTGCAGATCAGCACATGATCCCCCTCGTAATCTACCACGACCGACATCCGTTTGCGTTGGAAATCGAACGGGATTTCATCCACCTTGCTGCAACCGCGATCGACATCCAGATCGGTGTGGGAGAGCACAGAACGATCCAGTAGGTTTCTCAGGCCCGTCTGGTAGTAGCTATTCATATAGGCATAGCGCAGGACATCCTCACTCTGCCTCCCTGTCACATCGACATATTTCTCCAGAATAACGCGATCCTGCGTCAGGGTGCCGGTCTTGT
>PLEU01000134.1 GCA_003136515.1 Spartobacteria bacterium | reverse complement strand
GGAAGTAATCTCTTGGCGCGCGTGCTCGACGATGGTGGCGGATTCCTTCACCGCCCGCTCCATCTCGCGTTTTGAGAATGCCTCGTTATTCTTGCGGGATTCCTCAAGGAGTATCTGCGCGTCATCGTTGGCCTTGCGGAGAACCTCCTGATAGCGGAGTTCCGCCTCGGCGAGTTGTTTCTTAATTTTCTCGGCATTGAGATGGGCCTCCTCGATCCGCTTGCGACGCTCGTCGAGGATCTTGAGAATAGGAGCGAAGGCATAGCGGCTCAGTACCGAGTAGGCGATGATGAAGAGCACCAGTTGCGCGATGAAGAGCGGCCAGGTTACATGAAAATTGTGGAAGATTTGCGTGATCATTGTGCGGGCAATTCCTTCTTTTCCTTATTGTGAAACTATCGTTGCTAAATGCTGAATCAGGGATGCGGGCCATTCCTTGGGGAATGACCCGCCATCCGTAATCCTTACTTGCCTTGGAACAATCCGAAGATGAGACCGAATATACCCATCGCCTCTGAGAGCGCGATGGTGAGAAGGCCGAACACCAGAACCTTGGGCAGGGTGGCTGGGTTACGTCCGATCGCCTCGACCATGCGGGCTCCGATGAGACCGATGCCGATTGCGGCTCCGCCACCCGCGAGACCGAAGGTGATGTTACCGGTAACAGGAACCGATGTGATGGCATCGGCAATAATTGAATGTAGCATGTGACTGAATGGTTTGGGTTGTGGTGTTTTTGTCGTGCCGTCCGCGTCCTGCACGGTCCCGGCAGTCAAAATTAGTTTAATGTTGTTCTTCGTGGACGGTTGATAATTGGAGATAGACGACGACAAGCACTGTGAAAATCATGGCTTGAAGGAAACCAACGAGAAGTTCAAGGAAGTAAAAGGGGATCGGCACCACGAAGCTCAATAGGGAGGTCAGCCATCCGGGACAATGGAACATATTGCCGATGTTGATCATCGTGGCCATCATGTTTTCCCCGGCCGAAACGTTCCCATAAAGCCGGAATGACAGGGAAATCGGGCGGACAAGAATGGAGACCACCTCCAGAACGCCTATAAAAAGGAACAGGGGCACCAAAAAGATCAGAATCGGGCCGGTCATTCCGCCTTTGACTCCAAAAAGCTCCTTCACGAATGCAACGGGTCCGGTGACTGTCATCGTCCAGTAAAACCAGAGACCCATTGAAATGGCTGCAAGGGCGAAAGTCATGTTCAGATCAGCCGTGGTGGATCGGATGAGGGGTACGAAGTTTTCTCCTTCCTGCCAGCCGATGGATCCCACTCCAGGCAGGAGCCCAAACCAGTTGGAAATGAGAATGAAGATAAAAAGCGATCCGATAAGGGAGAACGCCTTTCTGGTCATCTTGTCGCCAAGGATGCTTTGAACAGCCTCGTAAAATCCCTCGACGATCGCTTCCAAAAAATTCTGGCCGGCCCCAGGAATGAGTTCCATCTTGCGGGTACAGGAACGGACGATCCAACAGATCAGCACAAGCACGATTCCGGTGGCAAAAAGTGAATTGGTAAACCAACCGAGAAATGAATTCTCGAAAACCGCAGGTCTCTCGGCCGAGAGTGCTGCCGAGGCAATAATGGGGAGGGGCAAAGCCGTGTAGAAAAAAAACGGGTTCTATGCTAGAAAGTTAAAGCCGGGGGGATTGGCGAACAGGAATCAAAGTAAACTATCGACGTGCTGGCAAGAGCCTTTTTGTCCGCTTGTGAAATTTTTCACAAAGTCAGAATTCCATTTCTTCTGAACTTGGAGGTCAGACAACCCTTGCTTGGGAGCATCTCAAGGAGAGGACTGACCATTGGTGGAAGTCAGGTCCGGTTTTGCATCCTTAGAAGCGGCATCATCGGGAAGGGACGTCTCCGAATCAGACTGGAGAAATCCCTTCAAAGCCGGATCGGTACGATAATCGTTGAATGCCTGATCCGCCATTAATTCCCGGAATATCTCCGGCGAATAGAGATCGCGGGCACGTTGGAGAAACACGGCTGCATCATCGCTCTTGCCAAGTTGCATGCACGAGAATGCCGCCACCAATGATTGCTCAGCACTCATGGAGGTGAGTGCTGAAAGGGAGGGTGCTGTCTTTGCAGACACGTTCTGAAGGCGGGCAAGCTGCTCCTTGGCAGAAAGCAGCTCCCTCGAATCATCAGGGAGAGCGCGCAACACGCCTTTGTGAAAAATATCCACGGCCGAGCGATAAGTGCCGTTGGAACGCTGAAGATCTCCCNNAGCACATAGACCCCGGCGTTTTCGGGATGTGCGGCAGCAAGGTGGTGAATCTCCGTCTCCGCAGAGGTTTTGGGATCGGCGAATTGATCATCCTGATCTTGGGCGTCCTTGGTCTTGTTGAGACTGAGGAGGGCAATGATCACGCGGGCCTCATCAGCCGTTTCGTTTTTGGAGATAGCCTGATTGGCAGCGTCCTCGGCGATGACATTCTCCCCGGCCTTGAAGGCGGATACAGCGATCAGGTAGTCAGTGCCGGTCAAGGCTGGTTGATTGTCCTTAACTTTCTGGAAATCCATCATGGCATGTCGATAATCCCCTTTGCCCATCTCATCAAAACCCTTGTCCAGAAGGGCTTCGTTCTCTGGTGAGGGAAACACCGTTTCCTGTATGACGACCTTGTGGGAGGCAGCTTCGTTTCGCGCCGCTTTCTGCCCGATGAGAAAGCCCAGGAGAAAAATACCAACTAGCGCCAGCAAACAGCAGGCGCCAATCATGATACGCTGGGTCATCCTACGACTCAACTCGGAGTTTCTGCTCTTGGAGCGGTGTCTCCCCTTATTTTTTTCTCTTGTAGGGTCGTAGTCACTCTCGGATCGGCGGGAACGTCGACGGCGGCGCGTTCTATCGTGTTCGCCCAAACCTTCGCCGCCAGATGAACGGGTGCGACCTACCCCCTTTTCTCCTGATACCGAATAGGCATCTGGGGTTTCACTGTTTTCCGGTTGGAGGGGCTGGTCGCTCATGGGGTCAAAATGGGAATCAATCAGAATGGCTCAATATGAGGCTTTCGATAAAGAGCAAATATTTTGAAAATGGATTATTTTTAGTTTCCGGTTTGCGAAGCGTGCATTCTCCCTGTAAGTGGTATTTTCTTCAACCCATCCCCGTCGGGAAGTACCCCCTTCAGACATCCCGGACGCTTCCAGCAATACTTACCCCATAGTCCAACACAGCACACCACCATGAGTTCCATTCCCAAAGTTTTTGTCGCCGATCCTGTTTCCGCCCGCGGAGTCGAAGCCTTGGCCGAAGGCGGCGTTGTCGAAGTCGTGGTCAAAACCGGACTGAAGGAAGCCGAGTTGATCGAGATCATACCCGAGTTTGCCGGTCTTGTCGTGCGTAGCCAGACCAAGGTCACACCAGCGGTGTTTGCTGCGGCAAAAAATCTGAAGGTGGTGGGCCGGGCAGGGGTCGGCATAGACAATGTCGATGTCGATGCAGCCACCAAACATGGTGTAATTGTCATGAATGCCCCCGGGGGCAACACGATTTCCACCGCAGAACATGCATTCTCGCTCATGCTCTCCGTGGCCCGTAATATTCCACAGGCCAATGCCAGCATGAAGGCCGGCAAGTGGGACCGCAAAAAATTTGAGGGTGTCGAACTCTATGATAAGACGCTGGCCATTCTTGGCATGGGCCGGATTGGGACCGAAGTTGCCCGCCGCGCCATCGCCTTCGGCATGAAGGTGCTTGCCTATGACCCCTACCTCTCGGCAACCAAGGCGCGGTCACTCCAGGTTGAAGTTGTGGAAAAACTGGAGGATCTCTTACCCCGTGCTGATTTCATTACGGTTCACATGCCTCTGACAGAGGAGACAAAGCACATGATTGGAGCCAAGCAGCTGCCACTTCTAAAGAAAGGGGTTCGCATCATCAACTGTGCACGCGGTGGCCTCATCGACGAGGATGTGCTTTCGGAGGGGCTTAAGAATGGTCAGATAGCTGCAGCGGCGTTGGATGTCTTTGAAGTGGAACCTCCGGCCGCCGACTGGGCCCCCCGGCCGATCGAAAACCTCATTCTCACACCCCACCTTGGAGCCTCCACGGCGGAAGCTCAGGAGTTGGTCGGTATCGAGATCGCCCAGGCTGTCCGGGCGGCTCTCCTTGATGGAGAAATTCGCAATTCCGTCAACATGCCCAATATTGATGCCAAGACTCTCGCCACACTCGGCCCTTGGATTGCTCTAGGCGAAAAGCTCGGTCTGTTTCTCGCACAGATCGCACCGAAACGCGCGGAAAAACTGACCATCCGTTACAGCGGCCGACTCGTAGAGCAGGATCTGACGGCAGTCACACGCGCGCTCATCACCGGGTACCTCCGTCACATCCACGGCAACGAGGTTAATCACGTCAACGCGCCAGCCATTCTTCAAAACCTCGGTCTTGATGTCATCGAGTCCCGCCACAGCGAAGCCGGTGAATTTACCGACCTGATTGAAACTACGGTGCAGCAGGATGGCATCACCGCATCCGTTGGGGGAACTCTCTATGGCTCCAAACCACGCATCGTCACGGTCAATGGACGTTTCGTGGAGGGAATCCCCTCGGGCATCGTCTTGCTTCTAGAAAACCGTGACCGTCCGGGCATCGTCGGGCAGCTTGGCACCCTGCTGGGGGAAAATCACGTCAACATCGCTGGCATGTCCCTCAGCCGTAACGAAGTGGGCGGTCAGGCACTCACCCTGCTTAACCTTGATTCCGCGCCTGATGAAGCCCTGCTTGCCAAGGTGACTTCCGACTCCGATATCTCCTCGGCGAAGGTCATACGCCTCTGAGAACCTGAGGTATTAACCATGCCGGATCCCTGCTCACTCGTTCTGGCCGGGGATCTGGGTGGCACCAATTTTCGGGTCGGTATCTTCAAGGAAGAGCCAGACCACGGAATCACCAGACTTCATTTTGCAAAATTTCGGAGTGCCGATCACCATTCCTTGGTGGAAATGGTGCGGCTATTTCTGGGCGGCATCACGCTGAAGCATCCCATTCAGGCCGCCTGCTTTGGAGTTCCTGGACCAAATGTGGCGGGAGTGATCGTTGCAAGCAACCTTGGATGGAAAGTCGATACACAGACGCTCCCGAGGCTCCTCGGCATTCAAAAAGTGGCCGTGCTCAACGATCTGGAATCCACTGCCTACGGACTCTCGGCACTCCATCAGACCGATCTGGCGACTCTTCAGGCGGGATCAGGCTCCAACGCCGGCAATCAGTGTGTAATTGCTCCGGGAACCGGTCTCGGGGAAGCCGGTCTCTTTTGGGACGGCAACCGTCATCATCCCTGGGCCTGCGAAGGTGGTCATGCCGACTTTGCCCCCACGGATGATCTCCAGAGGGAGCTTCTCGATTACCTGCGTCGTGACTATGGCCGCGTGAGTTTTGAGCGCATTGTCTCCGGGATGGGGATCACCAATATCTATCGCTTTCTCAGGGATTCCGGCCATTGCGTTGAAAACCCCGTCGTTGCCCGGGAAATGGTGGAGCAGGATCCGGCTGCCGTAATCGACATACATGCCGCCGACGGTTCCTGCGCACTCTGCCGTTCGACGATGGACCTTTTTGTTCAGTCGCTTGGGGCCGAAGCCGCCAACATGGCCCTTAAAACTATGGCCACAGGGGGGGTATTTCTCGCAGGGGGAATTCCCCCAAAAATTCTCCCGCTTCTTCGCCGTCCTCTTTTCCTAGAAAGTTTTCTCAACAAAGGACGCCTCCGTTCCGTGCTGGAAACAATGCCCCTTCATGTGGTGCTCAACGACGAGACAGCTCTCTTGGGGTCGGCCCGCAGGGCAATCCGCCTTCTTGAAACAAAATAAAAGAGGAAGCCGCTCTATTTCAGTAACGCTTTCACTTGGGAGGCTGCTTCCGCAATCAGGACTGAAAAGGGATTTTCAGGGTTGCTCAACACTACCGGCGTCCCGGCATCAGATGCCGTTCTCACTGCAGAATCCAGCGGCAGTGAACCAAAAAACGGCGCGCCTAGCCGGTTGGCCTCCTTCTCTCCGCCTCCACTTCCGAAAATTTCATGACGGGTCGTGTCACCGGGAGCAATGAAGTAGGCCATGTTTTCAATGATACCGAGGACGGGCACATTGGTTTTCCTGAACATGGCGGCTGCCTTGCGGGCATCAATGAGTGCAACCTCCTGCGGAGTTGTGACGATGATCGCACCCGTCAGCGGGACGGTCTGCACGATGGTCAGTTGTATATCCCCCGTACCGGGTGGCAGGTCCAGGACCAGAACATCCAGCTCCCCCCATGCAACGTTGCGGAGAAATTGTTGCGTATAGCGGGTGACCATAGGGCCTCTCAGCACCGCCGGGGAATCATCTTCCAGAAGCAACCCCATCGACATGAGGCGCAAGCCGTGACATTCCACCGGAATAATCCGCCCCTCACCATCGGCAGAAGGGCGTTCCTTGACACCGCACATCAGGGCGACGCTCGGGCCGTAGAGATCGCAATCACACAGTCCGGCACCCAATCCCAAAGCTGACAATGAAGCTGTGAGATTCACGGCGACCGTTGATTTGCCCACCCCTCCCTTGCCGCTGGCTACGGCGATGACATGCTTAACGCCAGGGATGGGAATCGGGCCCTGACCGCCTGATTGCACCGGAGCCTGGACATCAATGAGTACTCTCAAGGGACGATTCCCAGGAAGAGCTGCCAGCGCTTTGCTCACGCGGTCACGGAGTTCTGCTGCAACTCCGGTATCATTGGTGGCCACCACCAGCTGCACTGTGATTTCTTCACCTACGGAAATTCCGCGGACCACGCCGAAAGAGATCACATCGCGACTAAAGCCGGGATAGGGAACCTTGGAGAGGATTTCTCGGATTTGCGATTCGTTAGGAACAGTACTCATGACGGTTCAGCTTAACAGTTTTTCCGGAGATGACTTGGAAGAATACCAAGTTGTTCCCGGTATTTTGCGATGGTCCGACGCGCCACCTTGAGTCCCTGCTCGGAAAGTGACGCGACAATCTCCTGATCGCTCAGAGGATTGCGGGGTGATTCCTGATCAACCATTTCACGGATGGCCTGTTTGACCATCTCGTTGCTCACGGCGGTCCCATCGGAATTCTGGAATCCGGGAGTGAAAAAATACCGCATTTCCAACAACCCCTGCGGTGTCTCCATATATTTGCCGGCAACGGCACGGCTCACTGTCGTCACATGGAGTCCAACCACATCCGCAATCTGTGCCATGATCAACGGCTTGAGGGCCGATGCCCCGTTATGAAAGAAATCCTCCTGGCGCGAAACAATCTCATTACCAATGGCGAGGAGTGTCTGCTGGCGTTGTTGGAGACTGCGGAGAAAAACCCGCGCTCCCCGGATCTTGCTACGCAGGTAAAGCAACAACTCCTCATTGTCGCCCCTCTCCACAAGGAGATCCTTGTATTGCTGGGAAATTCTAAGCCGAGGAAGATCCTCCTCATTCAGACGAACCACAAATCCATCTCCGTCTGGTATGACGATCAAATCAGGGATGACTCCCTGTTCATCGGCATCGGCGAAGGGACGCCCCGGCTTCGGTTCCAGCGTGGCGATCAATCTAGCTGCCGTAACCACCTCCTGAGTCTGAACGCGAAAATGTCTGGCGATCTCATCATACCGATGACGCGCCAGAAGTGGGAGGTGATGCCTTAATATGCGGGCCGCCAGACCATTCCCCTCACCCCGCCGCCCCAACTGCAACAAGAGACACTCGGCAAGGTCGGACGCAGCCACTCCCGGAGGCTCGAACTGCTTCACCTTATCGAGGGTCTTCTCTAGAAATGATTCCGAGACTCGGGAGGCAAGAGCCAGCTCCTCGCTGGTCATCCGAAGATATCCATCCTGGTCAAGATTCCCTGCGATCACCTCGACGACCTGACGTTCCTCATCCTCCAACCCCGCTGCCTGATCGATCACAAAATCACGGAGCGTGGGCCGGGAAGCAAGTGATTCAAAAAGATAACGCCTGCGCTCTTCGTCTTCCGCCGAGTAATGGGATGAAGGAGTGGCTTGAGGCATGTACTCTCTCCATTCCTCCTGCAGGGAGGAATTTTGTTCGCGTATGCGCTGTTCTTCCCGGGGGTTCTCAGCCTTATCACCACCGGACGATTCCTCTTCAAGAACAGGGTTGGAGGCAAGCTCCGCAGCCACCATCTGGCGGAGTTCGGCAACAGGCGTCTGCAGCAGCATGAGACTCTGCTGCATCTGCGGAGACAGGGTTTGCTGTTGAGCAACTCCCGCTATAAGTTCCATTCCGGCCATCAGGCTTATGCTGGCCGTATCAACCTTATAGGCAAGCAACTTTTAGGCCAATATTGAAAAATATCAATTCCGCGACTATAGAAGCGCTCACTCATGCCGTAATAAACAACCCTCTGATCTCATATTGAGAGCGACCTATTTTCCCACTGGAAGTAGTTCGTCTGCTCTCATGAACGAATTAGAAACGAACCTACTCATTTGTTTTCCGTTCCTCTGTAGGAATAAAAAAGCCATCCCCAGTTGAAGAGGATGGGGGGGGTAAAAGGCCCGAATCGCTCTAAGCGACCTTGCGCCGCCTCACAGCAATCCCG
>PLEU01000102.1:5763-25679 GCA_003136515.1 Spartobacteria bacterium | reverse complement strand
AGCGATCCGATCTGGTTCACCTTCACAAGGATGGAGTTGCCGACACCGCTTTCGATACCCTTCCGTAAGAAATCAACGTTGGTCACGAAAAGATCGTCACCGACGAGCTGTACCTTGCTCCCAAGAGCCTCGGTCAGAAGCTTCCATGTTGCCCAGTCATTTTCGGCGCATCCATCCTCGATTGAGATGATGGGATACTTGGAGACGAGTTTTTTGTAATAGTCGACAAGTTCGGCGCCGCTACGGCTGCTGCCATCGGATTTTTTAAAGACATAGGACTTCTTGGCCGCATCGTAAAATTCACTCGAAGCGACATCCAGAGCAATGGAGATCTGGGTTCCGAATTTGTATCCCGCTTTTTTAACCGCAAGGGCGATTGAGTCCAGAGCGTCCTCCGCACTCTTCAGTTTGGGGGCAAAGCCACCCTCATCACCGATGGCGGTAGAGAGACCACGATCCTTTAGGACGGCTTTAAGCGCATGAAAGATTTCTGCTCCGGCTCGCAGGGCCTCGGAGAAGGAAGGGAGGCCTTTCGGGATAATCATGAACTCCTGGAAGTCGATCGGTGCATCTGAGTGTGCACCGCCGTTAAGGATGTTCATCATTGGCACAGGAAGGACTTTGGCATTGGGGCCGCCGAGGTACTTGTAAAGAGGAAGTCCAAGCTGGGTTGCCGATGCACGCGCTGCCGCGAGGGAGACGCCAAGGATTGCATTGGCTCCGAGCTTCTTTTTTGTCGGCGTGCCGTCCAGTTCGATCATCAGCTTGTCGAGGGCGACCTGATCGAGGGCATTACAACCCACAAGCTCGGGGGCGATGTGGTTATTGACATTGGCAACGGCTTTCACAACTCCTTTGCCAAGATAGCGGCTCTTCACCCCGTCACGGAGTTCAACTGCCTCGTGTTCCCCCGTGGAGGCCCCACTTGGAACCGCTGCGCGGCCAAGGGCGCCACCGGCAAGATAAACATCTGCCTCAAGGGTCGGATTACCGCGTGAGTCGAGAATCTCGCGGGCGTGGATCGCTGTGATGGTCGTGTCGCTCATGTTTTTGGGATCAAGTTTGCTGAGTTGTTGAGTCTGGGTTGTTGGATTGGAGGTGATGGGTAAGATGAAATCCGATGTCTCTGCAACAGGACCTAGAGGTGGTTTTCGTTTGAGATACAGGTTTTCAGCCTTGGAAAATCAAGCAACTGTCGTGCCGAGACTTTCGATGTCGGTGAATGTCGCAATGGAGACGATTTTCATCAAGTGTGTCCCCTTGTCTGCGGGTAGCTCAAGAACATCGCCCACGGACTTCCCAAGGAGTGCTCTTCCGATTACAGCCTGATAGGAAACCCAGCCCTTTTCTGGGACCCCATCCCAAGCGCCAAGAATGCTGTAGGTCTCTGAAGGGCCGCCGGCCGTTGGTTCCAGCTTCACCACCGTACCGATGGATACCTGGGAAGTGTCGGAATTCTCAAAATTTGTGCCGCGTGCATTATTGAGCATGAGCTCCAGTTCACCTTTCTGGCGATTGAGTACAGCCTGTTGTTCTTTGGCCGACTTGAATTCGAAATTTTCCCGCAGATCGCCGTAAGATCGGGCTGTGGAAATATCGCGGATATTCTGAGGGATAAGAACTTTTTCGATATGCTCCAGTTCTTCCTTGCGTCTCTGAAGGCTGGCCCAGGAGACGATGAGACTCTCCTCACGGACACTAGGGGTATCCTGCTCGCCGGTAACGATCGATTCTAGTTCAGGATGAAGCTTTAGAATACGTGCAAGAAGCGAGCGGCGGTTTAGATCGGCAAAAACGGGACTGATCATGATCTTACGGATGGCCTGGCGCGCGGAATCCCGGTCCGCCTTGCCAAGAAGATCGGCCACCAACTCACGATCCTCGAAGATAAATTCCTCAAGTCGCCTGCTTTTGATGTCGGCGTGAAGGTCAGCCTCCATAGCTGAAAGAATCGCGGCAAATAGCTCCTCATCGACAAGCTCGGGAAGTGCCTTGTCGCGATCCTTACAGAGCCAGAGAACAAAATCGGAACTTGCTGAACGTTCCCGGATGACACGGCGTGTGTAATCCGCGAAGACGGAGCGTTTTTCTTGCCCTATGAAGAGTTTTAAAATTTCACCACTGAGCCTAGGTTCCGAGGTCTTGAGCAGTCGGAGTGCTTTCTCTTCCCAGTTATCTGGAAATGCCAGGGGAAATGCCCCAAGAACACGGGCATATTTGACGGCTGGAATCTCCAGGAAGATTTCCGACAGCTTTCCGGGTGATTCTGATAGGAACCCTGCGACGCTGGCAGCTTCAGGACCTGGTTTCAGAGATTCATGGCGTGCACAAATCTCGTCCCTGGCTATTAGAAGTTCAATGGCCTTGGCAGCGTGGATTCTCCCTCCCCGTTTTGCAGCCTCCTCCACCTCGGCTGCGAGAGAGCGAAGTTCTTCAATCTCCTTGGCAAAATCGTTTAGCGACTTGAGCACCGAGTCCAGAGCCGTCACTTGATCCTTGGGATGCCGAGCGCTGCGGAACTGTTCCATCAGCCTTTCGTGAGGATTTTGGGATGTTTCCTGAAGAAGTATTGGATCACTCTTTTTGGCTGGAATTTGGAAATGACCATCGGTTTTGAGTTTCTTTTTTGTGGCTTCGAACCACTTTTTGAAACCTGCCTGATCAAAGACGGCGGGTACGAGAGTAGCGCTGATCTCGTCGGCAGTCGCCTTTCCTCCGTGGTTGGCGATGATGGAGCGGACAAGACCAACGGGATCGCCGGATGCCTCCGCTCGGACGGCATCAGGGTCTGAAGCGGCCCTCGCTAGGATGTGTTCCGGAGCAATGAATGTCAGTGTCTCCGATGCATACTGGAGCTGCATCGGATGCCCCTTCTTGGAAGCAAAGTCGATCGTGATTTGACCTGTGATGAGTTCCCACGCTGAAATTCTTCCGAATCCCCAGCTGCGATGAGTGCAGAAGGCTCCCGGTGTTAGTTTGGAAAGTGATTCTGCGGCGGCGGCGGTGATCTTGCCGGCCTCGATATAGGGATTCAAATCTTCGCTCATGAGCAACTGACTCTAGGGAAGCTTCGTCCGTAGGCGAAGAAAAATTCCCGCATGGTTATCCTGAGATCCGGGCACTCAAGTAATCACAGAGAGCTTTCAGGTTGGGAAGATGCATAAAAGCTCCTCCGCTGGCGAGATAGCCAAAGCCTGAGCCATAGGCTGTGCCGTTGAGCACGCAGGCATCGGTTCGAGCTGCGTCAATCTGTTCACGGGCGGCGGCTAGAGCATTGTCTCTTTCCAGACCCGTTTCCGAAGATTCAAACTTCCAGCCTGTGATGTGCGCAGCAGGGAACCAAGTGCGCAACCGGGGGAGGATTTTTGGAGTCGGTTCCAACGTGAGAGTGAGAGCGCCAGATGCAGTCGAGATTTTGGACTGAGTGGCTTTAGGAAAATAATAATCACTGACCGCAGCCGCATGATAAAGCGCATCAACGGGTGTGGTTTGCGAGATGAGCTTAAGGAGATCGTCCAATTCTTGCGTAGTTGTAAAGGAGTGTATGGGAATTCCTGCGCGTAAAAGTTCACCGGTTTCCGCCGTGCTTCCAGTACCTCTGAGGGCAATGACCTGATGACCGTGGCCGCAAAGTGTGAGTGCGAGTTGAGTTCCAAGCGTGCCAGTGGAGCGATTGCTTATAATTCTCATGGCATCAAGAGGCTCCTGAGTAGGACCAAATGTGACAAGAGTGATCATAATTTTTGCAGGGATGAGCGAGAATTGGCGCTCCCGACGCTTTAATCAAGGTAGCGTTCCGATTCAACAAGGGCACAACGCATTGCCCCGTAACCGAAATGGCCCTGTTTGACCTCTCTGTAACGAACTCCTTTCCAGACTTTGCTGAGTAACCGCAGCGTTTCCGGAGGGGAAAGACGGTCATGTTTTCCTCCGATGATTGTGATTCGGTGAGCGGGGGTTTTGGGAGTTAGATGAAGAGGTGAGGTGAGATGGGCGTGCCGGTTGATTATACCGGGATCGACTCCGTTCTTTTTTAGTAACCCTGCCATGACAGCGCTGGCAGGACTCCCGAAGGTTGCATAGGTCACATCGGCAATGGGCTGGAGTAGAATCGTGAAATCAGTCACTTCCAAGGAGAGAGTCAGCGCGGCAACCCAGGCTCCGTAGCTAGTGGCAAGGAGCGCGATGCGCCGTGAACCCCTTTGGCGGGCCCAAGCCATGAGCTGGCGCAATTCGATGACGGACTGTCGCAACGTCTCTGCATTGCGGACAAGATCGGAGGTAATTGAGAGAGCTCCATTGGAATAGCCCCTGGGCCTTCGGCTGTAATGGTAGGGCAGATGAGGAAAGAGGACATTCCAGCCCTTCTTGTTAAAATGAGTGGCGATTCGCCGATAGCCGAAGTCATTGGCCGACATCAGTGCGTGAAGAAGTATAATCGTCGGAGTTTCCCGCGAACTCTGTGAAGCGGAAAACTTAGTGTCATAAAAATCGGCCCCCGCACGATTGTTCGCGGGGTGGAGGTTCTGTAAGGGAGACTCCCAGGTGAGGTGTTGGCCATCCTGTCGCCAGCCCATTTCTACCGATCCTGCGGGTAAGGCGTAATAGCTTTCACGGTCAAGCGCCGCACATTGCTCTATGTATTTGAGAAGGCGTTCGCTGGTAACGGCATCGTGCCGGAACCGCCACTGGGCGGTGTTCATCATGGCACACATGATGGTGTCCACTACGGCATGGGCCCTACGCGAGATCATTAAAATGTTTCACCCTTGCGTGCCTGGGGTGTATGGGGGAGGTCATCTGAGGTGAGATGAAATAGTGTGATGGCTTCCTCTTTCAGGGAGATAAAGGCTGCGGCCAGTGCCGCAGAGAAGCGTTCCATGCTTTCGGGATCCCGTGATTGTTTTTCCGGAGGAAGGACGGCCGGTCCGATGAGCAGATAGAGAGGAATGCGTCCCAGCCAATTGGCGCGTTTGTAGAGACGATCACTTCCGATCAGGACACATGGAATGACAGGTGCTCCTGCATGAATACTCAGGGCGGTTAAACCAGGTTTCATGGGAGCGCCATTAAGAATAGATGTATTTCCCGCACGGATGCCTCCTTCTGGAAAGATTCCTATGACTCGTCCCAGGGCAAGGCGTTGAAGTGCCTGACGGAGGGATGTTCGATCGGAGCCAGTCCGATTGACAGGTATGCAATGCAATGCGGTAAAGATACGATTGCCCCAAGGAGATCGAAACATTTCCTCCATGGCGAGCCAGTCGAGGCGACGAGGAAAAAAACCACTGATAATGGGTGGATCAAAATGGCTGTTATGGTTTGAGGCCATGATGAGGGCCCCACGAGCTGGAACCGGTGCCAACTCAACGACGGTTATTTTGCATATTAGGGAAAAAAGAAAGCGGCATGTCGTGATGACGATCCAATGAAAGCTCGTGCGGAATAAGTAATCCAGAGTGTTCAATGGATAACTGGCAGGAACGATAGAGGTTTTCAAAAATGCGTTTCTGGAGCTCAAGCCGAAATTCAAAGGAATACTGACACGCCGGTCTTCCTTACGGTTTATCCAAGAAATAGCCACGCTGCTTGGCACTGATTGGACGGCCAAGTTTTTCAAGAACAAGAAGCATATCCTCCCAAACCTTGCGTTTTTCAGCGAGTGTCTGGTTTCGCAAGAGATAGGCGGGGTGGTAAGTTGGCATCAGCGGAACCCCCCGGTAATCCAGCCATCTTCCCCGGACCTCTCTCATGGTGCGGGGTTCGCCGAGGAGTCCCTCGACTGCAGTTAGTCCAAGGGCGACGATGACCTTGGGTTTGATAAGATCAATCTGCTGGGTAAGCCAGGGCAAACAGGTGGCCATCTCCGTAGGCTTGGGTTTCCGGTTTCCGGATTCCCCGGATGGCATATCGGGACGGCACTTGAGCACGTTTGCGATAAAAATATCCTCGCGTGTGAATTCCATGGCTCCGATAATTTTACTCAGAAGCTGTCCCGCGCGACCTACGAATGGCTCTCCACGCAGATCTTCTTCCTCGCCAGGGGCTTCGCCTACAAAGAGAAGTTCGGCAAAGGGATTGCCAACCCCATAGACCACCTGTGTGCGAGTGGCGACGAGATTCGCACAGCGGGTGCATGCCAGTATGCTTTTCTTGAGGGAATCAAGTTTTGCCAGTCGGCCATCATTCTTGACATTCACAGGGTTGTCAGGGGTGTGTTTTGTGGATGAAAGTCCGTTCTCGATCATTGGATTTTCGAACGCTTTTCCTGTAGGTATAATGCTCACGGCTTCACTGTGAGACTTCGGCGGGCTCGCAGAGCGTAAACGTTCCACGCTGCTGAGAGAGGCTTTGGGAGCAGGGCGCAGGTTTTTTGTCATCTGATGAAGAATGGGAATCACCGTGGATAAGGCGCTATCAAAACTTGCCTCACTATTTGCGGATTGCCGGTTCATGGGTGCGATGCTGGCTTTTTGACCGGTAGAGGAACAATTCCAAAATCAGCGGGAAGGGGCGCCACACAGCGGAGAAGTTCTCCTGTTCGAGGGTGAGTGAATTCCAGTTTCCACGCATGGAGGAGATGGCGGGCAAACTTGTCCCGTCGGCCATAGAGGGGATCTCCGGCAATGGGGTGGCCAAGATGCTGAAGGTGAACACGGATCTGGTGGGTGCGTCCGGTGCGCGGCATACAGGCAACGATACTGAATCCATCCCTGCTTGAAAGGAGCTCGTAGTCGGTGACGGCTTCGCGTCCTGAAGGAGGACGGCGCGGGGTCATTTTCTGACGATTGACTGGATGGCGGCCAATTGGGAGGTCGATTGTTCCTTTAGTATGACGCGGGCGCCCCCTGACAATCGCGATATAAGTTTTCTTTACCAAACGGTCGGCAAACTGGCGTGAGAGAGCCGCGTGGACCAGATCGTTCTTGGCCACGGCGATACAACCGCTGGTCTCCTTGTCAAGCCGGTGGACGATTCCCGGACGATGCGCCTCAGATCCGGAGGAAAGACCGGCTCCGTGATGGAGTAGGGCATTGACTAGAGTGCCCTCTTCATGGCCGGCTCCGATGTGGACAACCATGCCAGCAGGTTTATTAACCACGAGCAGATCCTCGTCTTCGTAAAGAATCTCGATGGGAATGTCCTCCGGATGCGCCCCTTTGGGAAGTTTGGATGGTTCTTCCTCAATCTGGAAGATATCGCCCGCATGAACCTCATCGCTGCTCCTGACAGACTCTCCGCGCAGGGTGATACGGCCCGCTTTGATGAGGGCCTGGATCTTAGACCGGGAGACCCCGCCAAGATGGCGGACAAGCACCATGTCTAGTCTCTGACGCGCGTCTTCCTCGGATACGATGATTTCATGGATTGCTGGATTGGTCATTAACTTGCTCTGGTGTCTTCTGGCATGATGCCTGCTGTTCCTTGTAGAATGGGTGTTCTCCACAGTATGGTCAATTGATGTCGCACATAACGTCGTCAGAACAGGTCGAACCATGTCAAGAATGCGGACAGATTCTTGATGTGGGGGCATTGACGCTTTTTGCCTTGGTAAAATGTCCGCGATGCTTCTGCAAGGTTCGCGTGCGAAGGCAGGTTGGGCGCTACGATTTGCTTGGGGTGCTGGGGGAGGGGGGGAGTAGCATGGTTTTTCGTGCTCGAATTCCTGATGGATCCGGGGGAGACATTGCCCTCAAGGTGCTAGAGAGGAAGACTCCTGGTTACGAGGAAAGTCTAGTGCATCTCAGGAACGAAGTGGAGTTTGCGGGGCAAGTCGATCATCCCAAGGTGGTGAAAGTGATTGATTTTGAGGAGACCACAGAAGGTGCCTGGCTTGTCATGGAGCTCATGGAGGGGGGATCACTTCATGATTTGATCAATTCCAGAGAGAATTTCGGCGAAGAGCGCATGCTGGAAACCGGACTAGAGATCCTCAAGGCTCTCTCCGCGGCTTACTCCAAAGCTATTATTCACCGCGACCTCAAGCCGGCTAACATCCTCTTCACAACTTCAGGGAGTGCAAAACTGGCCGATTTCGGTCTGGCCTGTCACGTCTCCTCAAAGAGCGCTTTGCGAGGGGACATCATGGCGACTCCTGATTACGTCGCGCCGGAGATCATTTCCGGAAAGGCCTGGGATTTTCGGAGTGATCTCTATGGACTTGGTGGGTGTCTTTATCATGCCATTACAGGTCGACCTCCTCATAAAACAGAAGGGGAGTGTCTGCAGCAGCTTCGGGTGATCAAACGCCACGTCGTGACCCTTTCCTTTAAAGACTGGAAGCTCCATCCACAGACGGCCACGTTGATCAACAGGATGCTGCTTCCCGATCCTGAAAATCGATTCTCCTCCTACAACGAGTTGGAAGAGCATTTCCTTTCAGCTCTGGAATCAGTTCAAGCGACCCAGAGGGAAACTATCAAGGCAGGGGTGCAGCGATTTGTCGGCCTCTTTCGCGGGAAGCAGTGAATGAATTTTATGCTCTGCTGTTGACCATTGCTGTTGCGGCCTTGATTCTCTTTCCCCTTAGTGAAAATCTTCCTGACATTGATTATACATCCTAGCAACCCCCAATCATGAGGCAGCTTAAGTCATTTTTTTTCCTGGCGGCAATCACCTGCCTCTTGCTGGCCATGTTTTTTTACTGGGGGCACCTAGAGTCTTGCGGTGCGTTCTGGAAAAATTTTATCCATGCGTCAACCTTTGCCCCCTGCGGGAAACTTCAGATTCTGACCGGCTCCCTACTGCTACTTCTTCTAACGCTCTGGGTCGCCCTGCATTCCAGTCGGCGCGAAATACTATTTCTGGCCCTGTGTGCCATCACGCTGTTACTGGGTGCCTCCTGGGTTGCATCTCTATATAACAGCTTTTTTGATCCGATCTCCGGGATAGTGGCCATTTTGTTGGGAGTTATTGCTGTTGCACTTTTTGAAAGAACGTCTTTCGGGTCACGTGAGCCCGCACTGCGGAGGCTTTTTGGACAGCGTTTGCGTCCGGAAATGTTTAGGCGTCTCGTAGATGGTAGTCGGTCGGTTGATTTTCCCGGCGAGTTGCACGAAGCCTCTGTGCTTGTTTGTACGATTCACAATCATGTCGAGCTGATGGAGGTGCTCGCAGCGCCAGATTACGTTGCCCTTATGAATCTCTACCTGCGCACTGCCTCAGACTTCCTTGTCGATGTAGGCGGGTATCTCGATGAGTGCTCGGGCGAGAGCATCCGGGTTATCTTTGGAGCTCCGCTGCCTGTTGAGGGGAGCATCAATCATGGATCCAAGGCAGCGAGGGCAGCCATCGATCTAGTTATTCGCCTTGAGGAACTCAACAGGGAATGTGACACACTCTGGCAGAAACGCCTTGATTTTCGGATTGGTGTGAACTCCGGCGCGATGATCGCCGCAGCCTACGGTGGGGCGCGTGTTGGTCGCTACAGTGTATCCGGCCCGGTGGTGGAATTTGCCCGTCATCTTTCTGCCGCATGCGCCCACTATGGTTGCCGTATTCTGGCAGGCCCCGCCTCTTACGAACTGGCTTCAACCACCGTTGAGGGACGCCCCATCGATCTGCTTCAGCGGGCCGGAAGCCGCCGCAGGGTCGAACTTTACGAATTTCTTGCACCCAAAAATTCTCTCTCTACGGAGCGAGAAAGGAGTCGCGACCAATTCTGGAAGGGAGTAATTTTTTTCCGGGAACGCAAGTGGGAGGAATCTATCAACGCCCTCTCCTCGGCGCGTATAGCCGGTATTCCGGACAAGGTGCTTGATTATTATCTGGAGCGTGTAGAGCGAGCCCGTCGCGGTGAGGATGAACAGACCCCGGAGCAGGCACTGCTTGCCGAGGTAGTGTGAGGAGAAATGCAGAATAAAAACGTAAGAATTTAGAAAAGTCAGCATGCTCAGTTTGGCTCTTCATTCATCATCCGTCATTATTTACCGTGTCTTTCCTCCAATATCCCGATTCCTTCCGGGAACTCGTACGCCAGTTTCGACGTCTTCCGGGTATCGGTCCTCGCAGTGCGGAGCGCATAGCCCTCTGGCTCCTTCGCTCGCCGGATGCCAAGACCGACCATCTTCTGAGTGCCATTGCCCAGGCCAGCGAGAACCTGAAGACCTGCCGACTTTGCGGATTTTTTTCCGAACAGGAGGAATGTCTTCTTTGCCGGGATGCAGAGCGCGCAGGACGTGAACTCTGCATCGTTGAATCAGCCACGGATATTCTTCCGCTCGAACGGACAGGCGTCTTCCGAGGGCGTTATCATGCACTTGGTGGAAGGCTTTCTCCACTTGAAGGGATAGGTCCCGAGCAACTCCGTATTGCGGAGCTTTTGGAGCGAGTAGGTGAAGAGCGGCCTTCCGAGGTGATTCTCGCACTGGGCGTCGACGTGGAAGGTGAGGCGACAGCCCATTATCTTGCAGAACTACTCGCCCCCACTGGCGTCCATGTGACTCGTATCGCCCAAGGACTTCCTGCCGGAGGAGGAGTGGATCAGGCTGATCAAATAACTCTGCATCGCGCGCTAGCCAATCGCGGATCCTACGGATCGAAGTAAGATATTACCTTAGCGCGTCAGGAAATTATCGAATCTTTTGACTGGAAGCAGGAGCCGCTTCGGAGGAATCTAGTTTCTCATGGCCACTCCCAAGATCGACCCCGCACTCCATCAGGAGCGAAAGCCCGACTGGATCAAGGTGCGACTGCCTTCCAATCCGATCTTCTTCTCGACCAAGGCGATGATTTCAGATCTGCGCCTGCACACCGTCTGCGAAAGCGCCCAATGTCCAAATCGCTGGGAATGTTGGAGCGGTGGCACCGCGACTCTGATGATCGCCGGAGACCGCTGCACGCGTGCGTGCGGTTTCTGCGCCGTCGATACGGCTAAGCCCTTCCCGCTGGAGCATGATGAACCGGAGCGTGTCGCCGAGGCGGTGCGCCGAATGAAGCTGAAACATGTTGTAGTCACTGCCGTGGCCCGCGATGACATTCCCGACGGTGGAGCCGATCACTTCGCCCGAACGATTAAGGCAATCCGCGCGATGGATGACACCATCATCATCGAGATCCTCACACCCGATTTTAACGGCAAGGAATCCTCCCTTCAGACCGTTATTGATGCTGTCCCTCATATCTTTAACCACAACTTGGAGACAGTGGATCGCCTTACCCCGATGGTGCGCTCTCGCGCCAAATACCGACTTTCGCTCGATTTTCTCAAACGTGCACGTGAACTCGCAGAGTTTGCGGGCCTCAAGATGGTCACCAAAAGTGGACTTATGCTCGGCTTGGGAGAAAAGGAGAATGAACTCTTTCAGGCCATGGATGATCTGCGGGAGTCCAACGTCAGCGTCCTAACTCTTGGTCAGTATCTCCGCCCAAGTCCCCAGCATCTTCCTGTCGTGGAATATATCACGCCAGAAACCTTCGCACTCTATGGCGATATTGCCCGCAAGAAAGGCTTCACCCATGTGGCTAGCGGTCCTCTGGTGCGTAGTTCGTATCATGCATCCGACTTTAACCCCATTGAATCGATGGGGTTGAGTTAGGCTGCTCATTTCGGAGCGGTTCACTGTTACTGTTTCCTCGTTCGGTGTAGCCTACAGCGTCACGCAGGTACCTTTCCCCTCATCGAATACTTCTTTTATTTGAGAAGAGCCATTACTCAGGGTGACTTCTCCCCGGAATAGTAAATTTAGAATCCTTAAATGCTAATTTGATTCGTCGACTGGGGCCTGGGTGCTGTTGGTGTCGCTGTTATTTGTATCCTTCGCTCCATAGACCTCTTTAAGGACTTTGCCGATCATAGGTGCAGCACGTGTGCCGCCATGGACAGTATTGTCGCCGGGGTCACCTTCGTAGACCGCTGCAAAGGCATACTGCGGATTCTGTGCCGGAACGAAACCTGCAAACCAGGCGGCGGTGCGTTGTTTATCCTTCGGACCCCACTGGGCAGTACCCGTTTTTCCTGCAACGGTCGTACCCTTTACTTGGGCCATATGGGCGGTTCCCTGCCCATCTTCTGTGACATCTATAAGGGCCTTTCGTATAGTTTCCAAATCATCGGGTTTGATTCGCAGATCATCGCGTATGCGGTCGGGATAAGCGGCAACGACCTTATTGTTGATATCCTGTATCTGCTTTATCAGGCGTGTCTGATGGAACTCTCCCCCCGTGGCTATGATTCCATAGGCTTGGGCCATCTGGAGGGGAGTGATAAGTATGTCTCCCTGACCGATGCTCATGTTAGCAACGTCCCCCTTGAGTATTCTCCGTTTTTGCACACGGAGCATGTAGGCGTCATTGGGAATGTTGCCAACATCCTCGGCTTTCAAGGGTATTCCAGTCTTCTTCCCAAGTCCCAGTCGCGAAGTGGTTTCAATGATGTTGGTGGCACCGATTTTTAGTCCCGCCTGAATAAACCACGTATTGCATGACTGGGTAAGGGCTTCGACAAAATTCAGTCTTCCCGCATCGTATTTTTTCCAGTTATGAAATGTAAAATTACCGATGTCGATAGCCGTGGGGCCGCTGTAAATATCTTTGGCGGTCAGCTTGCCTGATTGAAATCCGGCAAGGCCCACGAATGTTTTAAAGGTAGACCCTGGTGGATAGGCGGAACGGTAGGCGCGAGGCAGCAGGGGTACGTCAGGATCGTCGCTGATCTGCTTATAAATCTGCGGATTAAGGATTGGGACGAAGTGGTTTGGGTTGTATTCAGGCCAGGATGCCATGGCGTGGATTTCGCCAGTCCAAGGATCGATGATCACAATGGCTCCTTTTTTACAATTTTCCTTCAGCACTTTCTCACAGATTCGCTGAAGATTTGCGTCAATGGTCGTAATGACATTGTCACCTGGAATGGGAGGCTCGGCGATGCGTTCCGAAGATTTATTCCCGTCCGCATCGTAGGTGACGTGAAGGCTGCCTGGTTGCCCCTTGAGCTGGTAGTCAAAGGTCTGTTCGATACCCTCACGCCCCTCGCTTTCGGTGAATATCAGATCCTTGTTTTCTATTGGACGGATGGATAGCGGAGCCTCCTTGCCTGTGTATCCAATGATATGAGCGGCAAGTTCCCCGTTCGGATAAAGCCGGGCATAGACCTGTTGAAGGATGAGGGCGCTGGTCAGTCCTCGGCGGGCGACTGCAAGTTCTTCCGGTTGAAGATCCTCCAGCAGGGTCAAGGGGAGAAGACCACGGTTCCGGTAGTGGTTGAGAATTGTCTGATCGCTGACGGTGATCGGACGCCCGAAAAGCCCCTTGGCAAAGGTGATCTGCTGTCTCGCAAATTCAACGACCCTCGTGTCGTCCCATGTAAGCGGGGTGGGAAACTGGAGTGCGAGGTTGTAGCTTAGACGGCTTTGAGCAAGAGGAAAACCGGTGCGATCTGTTATCTGCCCGCGTGGTGCAGGAATGCCAAGTTGAAAGGTGCGAGCCTGTTTCTGTGTTTCCCATGTTGGCTTGGGATTTTCATCGACTGCATTGGTGGAGTCACTGGCGGTGCTTGTGCCATCGATTTGGCCCGAGCAAGGAAGAAGGATCAGGGATACAACTAGGGCAAGAAAAACTGGAAACTTGAGTTTCATATTCCGGCGGAGCGAGTTCGGGGGAGGGTAATGCTAGGGGGCTTGAGATAAAGCGGTTCAGGAGTGCCCATAATGGGATCGGCTCTTTTTGCAAGGATTGCAAGTCGGACGGCATCTGGGGTGGCGATCCTGAGGTCTGCGAGATCATGCAGCGGTGCTGAAGCGAGAATTGGAAAGTCGCTCATGGTTTGAAGGTGAGCTGCAATCTCAAGTGGGGAGAGAAGCATCGGCTCAGCCACAAACGTTCCATGCTGAACGCAGGCAATCCAATAATGTCCACCGCGAGCATCTCCTACAGCCCAGAAGCCAGAGTCAGGTCCGGGCAGCGCCAGCGGGGAGGGAATGCCGAAAAGTGGAATTTCTAGGGCAGTGGCAAAGGCCCTTGATGCGGCAATACCCGCCCTAAGACCATTGTAGGAACCTGGCCCGAGACCTACGCAGACGGCTTCGGGTAGGCCAGTGTTCATGACAGCTGATTGAAGTCCGGCGAAAAGGGCCGACGAATCGGAACGCTTGTGTTGTGTGTCAACCCTGAATGGAATCTCCATGTTCAATTCGTCGGTAATGACGCAGGCAATTGAGGCGACGCAGGATGAGGAGTCGAGAGAAAGTATCTTCACCGGCTCATCGTTGGGAGATTGGGAATGAACAGGTGATAACCCGAGATTCATCAGGCTGGGGCTCGATTCTGATGTGAATTACGTCCCGTGGAAGAAGCCCCGGAAATTTATTACCCCATTCGATGATCATCAGCTCTTCACCATAGTACTCCTCTAGGCCGAGTGCCAGTATCTCCTCCTCGGATTCCAGACGATACCAGTCGGAGTGGTGGAGGCTTAGCTCCCTCGAACCATAGCTGTGCATGAGGGTAAACGTTGGGCTTGTAACCTCCTCAGTGATTCCCATGGCCCACGCGAGGGCTTTGACAAAATGGGTTTTTCCGGCGCCGAGAGGACCTTCAAGGCTGACCACTGAATATTTGATTAATTCCGGCATCAACCGTGCAACTAACAACGATGTCTCTTCTAGAGAACGAACGAGATGCGAGGATGTCTGGATCGTGTCAGGTTTGTCTGTTGCCATTTGCCTGGTATTTTAGTTGCCTGACCCGTAGAGGCAATCTTCCCCGAGCGAAAGATTCGGAATGAGCGTGCCTCAGACCAACCTCTATCACCCATACCATGAGCACTCCTCCAAACGAACTTCCAGCATGGAAAGCCCTGCAGGCCCATCGCGATGCGATCAAGTCAATCACAATCAAGCAGCTTTTTGCCGATGATCCACGACGTGGCGAACGACTGAATGCTGAAGGTGCAGGACTTTTTCTCGACTATTCTAAAAACCGGGTGACAGACGAAACGCTGAAGCTTCTTGTTGATCTGGCCCGAGAGTCGGGACTTGAAGCTTATCGTGATTCGATGTTCCGTGGGGATAAGATCAATATCACGGAGAACCGCGCTGTGCTCCATGTTGCACTCCGTGCGCCTAAGGGGGAGGTGATCACTTTGGATGGGGTGGATGTCGTGAAGGAGGTTCATGCGGTGCTTGATGCAATGAGTGCCTTTGCCGAACGGATCCGCAGCGGTGAGTGGAAGGGTTTCACTGGCAAACGCATCAAGAATGTCCTCAATATCGGCATCGGCGGCTCTGATCTTGGCCCGGTCATGGCCTATGAGGCGTTGAGGCATTACAGCGACCGCTCGCTGACCTTTCGCTTCATATCCAATGTCGATGGCACAGACTTTGCCGAGGCAGTCCACGATCTCAATCCTGCCGAGACCCTTTTCATCATTTCCTCAAAAACTTTCACGACTCTGGAGACCATGACCAATGCCGGGAGCGCGCGTGAATGGCTGCTTGCTGGACTCGGCGGAGATGTGAAGGCCGTGGCAAGCCATTTCGTGGCCGTTTCAACCAACGCTGAGAAGGTATCCGCTTTCGGTATCGACACCGCAAATATGTTCGGTTTTTGGGATTGGGTCGGCGGTCGCTATTCCATGGATTCTNNTCAACGATGATTGCCATCGGCCCGGAAAAATTTCGTTCCCTGCTCGCCGGCTTCCACGCTATGGATGGGCATTTCTGCTCCGCTCCGCTCGAACGAAATCTTCCCGTCCTGCTGGGGCTTCTCGCTGTCTGGTATATCGATTTCTTTGGAGCACAGAGCATCGCCGTACTCCCCTACGACCAGTACCTCAAACGNNTACCAGCTCATCCATCAGGGGACGCGCCTCATCCCGGCGGATTTCATTGCTTTTGCCAAGTCGCTCAATCCGTTGGCCCGTCATCAGGACATCCTGATGTCTAATGTTTTCGCCCAAGCTGAGGCGCTTGCCTTTGGCAAGACCGCTGCTCAGGTGAGGGCTGAAGGAACCCCTGAGTGGCTCGTCCCACACCGTGTATTTGAAGGGAATCGTCCCTCCAACACCATTTTGGCTGAGAAACTTGATCCCTTTATACTCGGTTCGCTCATTGCCCTCTATGAACATGCGGTGTTCACTCAGGGCGTGATCTGGGGGATTAACTCCTTCGACCAATGGGGCGTCGAACTGGGAAAGCAACTCGCCCAGCACATAATTCCCGAGTTAGAGTCAACCGGGGAACCGGAGCTTCACCACGACAGCTCGACTAATGCCCTGATACGTCGCTACCGGGCCAGCAAATAGCACTTCGATGATCAGCTCCTATGAAGATTGAAATTTTCGCCGACTCGGATGCTGCAGCCCGTGCGGGTGCATTGTTCATTGCTAATGAAGCCAGGAGTGCGGTGGCCGAGCGTGGAAAGTTTCTGCTGGCGGTGAGCGGGGGGAAGAATCCTTGGGCCATGCTGAAGCTTCTCGCCTCCGAGGTGCTTCCCTGGGAGCGGATTCATATTTTTCAGATAGATGAACGGATAGCTCCAGCAGGTGATCCCGACCGCAATCTGACTCATCTACTGGAAAGCCTGAAGACGGCCTCCATTGCTCTGGAAAATATTCATTCCATGCCGGTAAACGGAATTGATCCCATCGAGGGAGCCAAATCCTATGAAGAGACGCTGATCAGAATCTGCGGCATCCCTCCTATTCTCGATCTCGCCCACCTCGGACTCGGCCCCGACGGACATACGGCTTCACTGGTTCCAAATGACCCTGTCCTTACCGTCGGTGAGCGCGATGTGGCCATCACTGGTATCTATCAGGACCGCTGCCGTATGACTCTGATATATCCGATGATCAACCGTTCCCGCAAAATCCTCTGGCTTGCCACGGGTGCGGAAAAAGCCCCGATGATTGCACGTCTGAAGGATGCTGATCCCAGTATACCTGCAGGGAGAATCAGTCAGGAGAACGCACTTCTCTTTGCCGATGAGGCTGCTTTGGGAGTCTAAGCGGGTAGTTCCGGGGGAGGGTATGATGGACTACGCTTTCCTTTTATCTTCACAACATCCAGTCACACGCTGATGCACAGCAGTGCCCACGGACTTTTTGAATAGCCACCCCTTAGCCAGCTAAGATCGTTCGTCGAGAGGGATGACCGTCTTCCCCACCGTAGGCCCAACATATTCGCTAAGCGGGCGATAGAGACGGTTGTCCACGAGTTGCTCCAAAATATGAGCCGTCCAACCTGATGTTCGCGCGATGACGAATACGGGAGTGAACATGTCAGTGGGAAGGCCTAGTGAGTAATAGACGGTGGCCGAGTAGAAATCCACATTTGCGTTAAGCCCCTTTTTCTCCTTCATCAGGGCGGCGATGCGCTCGGACATGCGAATCCATTTTCCTTCGCCAAGCTGATCACAGAGTTTGATTGCCATGGCCTGGAGGTGGGGAGCACGGGGATCGAGTGTTTTATAGACGCGGTGGCCGATCCCCATGACCTTCTTTTTATTGGCAAGGGCCTCTTCGACCCAGGCATCCACTTTGGATTCGTCACCGATCTCCTGAAGCATATGGATGACTCCTTCATTGGCACCCCCGTGGAGGGGACCTTTCAGGGTTCCGATAGCCGAGGTTACAGCCGAGTAGATGTCACTCAGCGTGGCAATGGTGACGCGTGCGGAGAAAGTGGAGGCATTCATGCCATGATCGGCATGGAGGACGTAGGCGACGTCCAGTGTTTTTGCAGCCTCAGGAGAGGGTTCGACTCCATTCAGGAGATAGAGAAAGTGGGCAGCTTCGCCGAGATCTCTCCGTACCGAAGGGAGATCCTTCTCCTGACGGGCATTGTGAAAATAGGCCGCTATCACGCCGACCTTGGCAGTGATGGAAGTTGCGCGCTGGCGGTTCTTGACTGGATCGATCTCACCACTCGGTACTTTGTCATAAAGACCAAGCATCGAGATGCCGGTTCGGATGACATCCATGGGATTAGCATCCTTGGGAGCTGAGAGGATGAAATCGATGACGCCCTGCGGAAGCTCACGCTGTGCTCCGAGTTCTTCATGGAGTTCAGCCAGTTGCGATTTGTTTGGAAGCTCCCCGTGCCAGAGCAGATAGACAATCTCCTCGTAGCAGACCTTGCCAGCCAGCTCGTTGATGTTGTACCCGGCATATATCAGGATTCCCTCGGCTCCGAGCACATCGCTCAGGGCAGTTGAGTTGGCGACGATACCTTCGAGTCCTTTGGCTATGACGGTCATGAGAGTCAGTGTTGAGTTTGTGTTCTAGTGATTATTGGGAGAATCGTAACTCTATTTCAAAAGCTTTAGAAGCGTATCCGCCATGTCGGAGGGAGTTTCTGCAACAGCAATGCCCGCGGCACGAAGCGCTGTAATCTTGCCAGCAGCGGTTCCCTGGCCGCCACTGACTATGGCTCCCGCATGGCCCATTCGTCTCCCCTCCGGTGCGGTGGCCCCTGCGATGAAGGCGGCAATGGGCTTCCTGCAATGCTTTGCAGCCCAGGCGGCGGCTTCCTCCTCTGCGGTGCCTCCGATCTCACCGATCATGATGATTGCCTCTGTTTCGGGATCGTCGTTGAACATTTTTAGTACATCGGTATGCGAAGTTCCATTGATCGGATCACCCCCGATACCGACACAGGTGCTCTGGCCATAGCCACGAGTGGTAAGTTGCCAAACGGCTTCGTAGGTGAGGGTTCCGGAACGTGAGACGACGCCGATGGAGCCCTTTTTGTGAATGTAACCCGGGGCAATGACGATCCGGCATCCACCATGGGAATCCTTGCCTGTGCCAGGGGTGACGATACCGGGACAGTTTGGTCCGATAAGGCGAGTCTTCGATCCCCTCATCGCATGTTTCACCTTCATCATGTCGATCACGGGTATTCCCTCGGTGATGGCCACAACCAAGTCGAGACCTGCATCGACGCCCTCCACGATGGCATCAGCAGCAAAAGGGGGGGGGACGAAGATTGCAGAGACGGTCGCCCCCGTTTCACGAACAGCCTGGTCAACAGTGTCGAAAATGGGAACTTTGCCTTCAAAAAGTTGTCCGCCCTTACCGGGAGTGACGCCAGCTACGACCTTGGTGCCGTATTCGAGACTGAGTTTGGCATGACGTGCCCCAAAGCTGCCGGTGATGCCTTGGACAAGTATCTTTGTGTCTGAAGTAACGAGAATCGACATATCAATAAGTGACTGGTGAATTTGTTGCGGCTTGGGTCTTGCTCTTGTGAATGCAGACGATGCTTCCATCTGGATCAAAAATCATGGCCATGCGGCAGACCGGAGTTTCGGTCGGTTCAATTTTGAAGGTCACCTCAGCTTCTTTCAATTGCTGAACGGCCTTATCAAAATCCTCCACTTCAAAGGCAATACTTGCTCCGTCAGGGCTAGTCTTGAATGAAGAATGCCTTCCGATGGCAAACGCGCCGCCACCGATTTCGTACTCGGTCCATTCCGAGGCTTCTGATGGGGAGCCAAATTGAGTTGAAGGTTTCAGATTCAAGAGCCCTTCGTAAAATGCACGAGACTTTGACATGTCTGTTACCGGGAAGCAGGTAAATGCAATTTCAGTAATCTTCATGCTCTTAGCCTGCTGCCTTCACGGCGGCTACGATCTTGTGAGCGGCATCTAGTATGTTCTCACCGCTTTCGAGTTTGAGTCCGCTTTCAGCAAGAGTCTTTTTACCGGCTTCAACATTATTTCCTTCAAGTCGCACAACCAGCGGAATGGAGATTCCCGTCTCCCTTGCAGCCTCAACGATACCATTCGCAATCACGTCACAGTCCATGATGCCCCCGAAGATATTTACAAAAATTCCCTTCACCGTCTTGTCGGCAAGGATGATTCGAAAGGCTGCCGCAACCTGTTCGCGTGTCGCCCCACCTCCAACGTCAAGGAAGTTGGCAGGCATCCCTCCAGCATGCTGGATAATGTCCATGGTGGCCATCGCCAGGCC
>PLEU01000102.1:0-5742 GCA_003136515.1 Spartobacteria bacterium | reverse complement strand
TTCGCATCCAGGGCGAGCAGTTTACCTTCCTTTGTGACGACAAGTGGATTGACCTCGACCATGGAACAATCGCGTTCGATGAAGAGACGGTAGAGATTGGCAAAAAGTTTCGAGGCCTGGTTCATCAGTGGGCCTGTCAGTCCGAGGGAGGCCGCGATAACTCTTGTCTGATAGGGCATGAGTCCAAGGAAGGGATTGACCTTTAACCGCAGGATTTTTTCAGGGTTTTTTGCGGCAACACTCTCAATATCAACCCCGCCCTCCGTGCTGGCAATTACAACAGGTGAAGAGGTGACCCGGTCGATCAAGATGGCGAAATAGAGCTCTCGTTGGATTTCGACTGCTTCACCGACAAAAATTTTGGCAACCTCTTTTCCCTCGGGACCTGTCTGATGGGTGACAAGGATATTGCCGANNGAGATGAACCCCACCCTTGAAGCCGTTTTTGAAAGTTCCCTTTCCGCGACCTCCAGCATGGATTTGCGCCTTGATGACGAGATTTCCGCCAAGATTGGAAGCAACGATTTTGGCCTCATCCGGAGTATGGGCTACTGATCCCGGTTGTGTGGCTACTCCAAATTCTGCAAATAGTTCCCGAGCCTGATATTCGTGGATGTTCANNCCGAGCCGATATAGGTAGCCGAAGTTGAATCGATCTTCGTCTGGCCGCCTACATCTGGGGTTGATTTCACATCATATACAGTGTTTCCGACGGTCTGGCCTGTTCTCGTATCGTAGAGCATGACTGGTTTGCCTTGGGTTTGGGAATCGCCGGAGGTTTTTACTGCTAGATATCGCCCTGTCTGTGCCTGCTGCTGCTCATTTAGGCGCGCGTAATAGAGTCGGGCCCGTGCTTCGGCAATGCGGCGCTGATCGATGGTAGCACGGTTCTTTGCATAGAGGTAGGTGCCACCCGCAGCAAGGGCGGCTGCTCCCAAAGTCACGGGAATGGTGATGCCGGGGCTGACTCCGGAGGCCCCGAGAGCGACCCCCGTGGCAGTGCCTACGACTCCTGCGGCAATAGCAGCATTTTCGCCGGGGGTGAGATTGGAACAGCCGCTCGTGGCTAGGGCTACGACGAGGAGGAATGAGGCCAAAGGTGAGAAGAAGCGGGCAATCATTTTCATGCGAGGATATTACCGTAAATTTTCAAAAAAGAAATACGGTTGCCAGCACGAATTTCTTTAAAGAAGAGGACCCGCCGGGAAATGTCCCGCAGTATCGGACATGATGACGTCAACCCAGATTGGCAGTGCAAGCTCCGCCCCATAACCTCCGTGCATGATCGTCTTGGGACGATCAAATCCCACCCAGACCCCGCAGGTTAGTCCCTGTGTGTAACCGATGAACCAGGCATCGACAAAATGGTCGGTGGTTCCGGTTTTCCCGGCTGCGGGTTTCTTCAGGCCAAGTTCAGCAGATTGGGCAGCAGTACCGCGAGATAGAACTTCTGTCAGGACGGATGTGGTGGTTCTTGTTGCGTCTGGGTTAAGCACCGGAATATGCCCATGAGTCGCTCGAAAAAGAATATTCCCGTCAGCATCGGTAACCTTTTCAATTAAATGGGGATGAACGCGTGCGCCGTTATCCGCAAGCGCCGTGTAGGCGACGGTGACATTTCTTAGCGTAGATTCAAAAGTTCCCAGACAGATGGACGGATATGGGGGCACATGGTCTGATAGGCCGAGTTTTTCCATCGTGGAAGCAATGTCACCTAGTCCGGTCTTCAGCCCCACGCGCACACTCATGGTATTGCGTGAATGGACAAGCCCCTCTTTAGCCGGGAGTTCTCCGCCAAAGGTTCCGTCGCTGTTCTGCGGGTCATATGCCGGTGAACGTGGGGGGAGTTCTCCCTGTGTCAGTCTTGCGTCACTGATGGGTGTCTCCGGGGTGATCACTCCTTTGCGGAATGCCTCTTCATAGACAAAAGGCTTCGCGGAGGAGCCAATCTGCCTCATCGCCACAAGAGCGCGATTATATTTACTCGTGGTGAAGTCGCGTCCGCCGACAATCGCAGCGATGCCCCCGGTGGAATTATCAATGGCAAGCACCGCAGCTTGAAGGGCTTCTGCGGGCTTTTCGTGATGCTGCAGGATGAAATCAGGGCGCTTCTCCACTTCGGAAAGGCGCCGAGACACAGACTGTTCGGCAGACTTCTGGAGCGCGGCATCTATCGAGGTCTCAATCTTGAGACCTCCTGTATCAATCCTGTCAAGGGGTACGACTTCTTCTAGCTCATTGAGCACGGCATCGACTGCCCAGCTATTGAGCGGATTGATAAGGAGTTGCTGTCGTGGGGTGATGATTTCGTGAAGGGCCGATTGATACTCTGCATCAGTCATGAAGGGGGTGCAATTCCCGCTCTCTGAGCGTTCCTTCATTTGTCCGAGAACGACATCACGCTGTTGAAGGGAGGCTTCGAGGTTATTGAATGGAGAAAGTCTATTCGGACTACGGATCAGGCCAGCAAGCAATGCCGCTTGGGAGAGCGACATCCCAGAGGCGGGACATCCAAAGTAAGCTTGGCTTGCCGCCTCGACGCCGTAAAGGCCTGAGCCGAAGTAGATCCGGTTCATATAGTGCTCCAGAATCTGCTCTTTACTCATCTCCATCTCGATCCGGAATGCTAAGGCTGCCTCCAGAAGCTTTCTGTTGAGGGTTTTCCCTCCGATAGGAAAGGTATTGCGCGCAAGTTGCTGTGTGATTGTGCTGCCACCCTGTTTCATGCCCCCGAGAAGGAGATTTTCCACAATTGCGCGTGCAACACCGATTGGATCGACCCCGTGATGTTCATAAAACCGGACATCTTCACGGCTAATCAGGGCATTCACAAAATTAGGCGACACTTTGTTGTAAGGCACCACGACGCGATTTTCACCGAGCGTCACGCTATAGAGAGAGCCGTTGCGATCATAGATGGCGGAGCGCTGTGGCATTTGGCCAATCGTTGAGAGGTCAAAGGTCAGCGCCCAGAGATAATAAAAGAGTCCCACGAGCAACCAGAGCATCACGGAGGCGAAGGCGAGCTTTAGAAATAAAACGATTAGGGAACCTTTGCGGGGTTTCTTTTTTCTGGAAGCCTTGGTGGCACGCGAATTGTGAGGGCGGTTTGCGGAACGGGACACGATGCTTGCAGAGTAAGCATTCCTGCTGCTTCATGACGAGAAGCCATGATCGAAATTCAAATACTGACCCCCATTCCAAGCATTGCCGAGGGAGTACTCCGGGAAAGTATTCTGGGTCGCGCCCAGGAGTCCGGCTTGGTGAGACTTGAGGCAGTTGATCTCCGGCGCTGGACTCATGACAGACATCGGACCGTGGATGATGCTCCTTATGGGGGAGGGCCGGGAATGGTTATGAAGATCGAGCCGATTGCGGCGGCTTTGAGTGATCTTCGCAGGCCCGGGACGAGGGTCGTTTTTTTGACTCCCCAGGGCAGGCCCCTTTGTCAGTCGATAGTTAGAGAATATGCTCAGACCGAACATTTGATTCTGCTCTGCGGTCATTACGAGGGAGTCGATCAACGGGTTGCCGAACATTTGGTCGACGAGGAAATATCCATCGGTGATTATATTCTGACCAATGGAGTACTCGGTGCGCTGGTGATGACCGATGCCATTGTTCGTCTAGTGCCCGGGGTACTTGGAGATGATCAATCGGCGGTTACTGAGTCTTTTGAGTCAGGTCTTCTTGATCATCCGCATTACACTCGACCAGAGGATTTTCAAGGGTGGAAAGTACCCTCTATTCTGCTTTCAGGAAATCATGGAGCCATTGCCAAATGGCGGGTGGATCAAGCTCTGGAGGCAACAAAAAATCGGCGCCCCGATCTCTTGAATCCGTCTCTCTGAGATCGGTGTTTCTACACCTGCGATGAGGTAGTAACGACCATGTGCGGGCTGATCTTGCACAGGAAAGCAACACCTTGTCAGGTTCTGCAACGATGGCCTTGGCTTGTAAGAACTCACCACCTCGCGGACAAGTCCAAAAATGCTCTAAAATTTTAATCTGTTGAAGAGAACCATAGGAGATCCTCAAGTGATCCTTGTCTTTTCACAAAACCCTCGACGACTTAAAAACTTAGATTTTAAAAGTTTTTCTTAAAAAAATTCTTTATGAAGGACATCCCAAGAGGCGGTTTATTTTCGATCCTGATCTTTCTCCACTCAATTTGATCTCCAGTAAGCATTTTGAAGAATGGTCGACAATTCATTGATCTGGGAACTAGATCATTTCCTTCAGCTTCAAAGGGAATTGACCCCTCTCTCGATCCCTTAGGGGAGGGTAAGTAAGTAAGTGGAGGGGAAAGCTTGGAGGCAAGTCTTTGCGAATTAAACTTATCCGCAGGGAGAATTTTAATGATTTTCCGGCTGTACATTGATCTGGGGGGTGATCATTTACGATTTTGCTGGATTCATTCCAGTGCCATCAGGAATCGAGATTATTGTAACTATCTCCGGGAGAACAAGAAAAAAGAAGAGAGGGGAAATATTTGGAAGCAATAAATTGTAACACTTCTGTAACAATCAGTCTAAACCAGCATCTTCAGACCAAAGGGGCACTCTGAAAAAAACGATTCCTGGGTTGTCGTGATTTGAATCCACGACTTTTTCAACCTTTTAGAGCGCTCGAAGGCCCCTTTTAAAAAGGCCTTTGGAGGTCACGGGGTTTATTCTGATCACTCCCCGTGACCAAGAGGTTAAAATAAAACTTAGAAGGCGAAACGGAGACCAGCACGAGTCAATGACTCGTTGAGCCCGTTGTTACCATACAGGTAACGGGAATCAGCAAAGATTCCAAACGTACGGTTGAAACGATAATCAAGACCAAGGCCGACGTTGCCATCTCCCTGAGTTGCTGTTCCCCAAGTTGCACCTCCTCCGACGAAGACGTAAGGAGCTAGGTGTATGCTTTCAATCGGGAGACGGGCAATAAGGTCACCTTGAGTGCTGTTATAGGTATGACCATTGCCATTGAGACTAGTAAGGGTGTCATCAACACTGATGCCGAAGTACTTCGTGAAAAAATAGTTAACACCTATGCCTCCACCAAATCCGTTGACGGAAGTAGAGGAAGTCTTGTGGAAAGTATGTGAAATTTCGTGATACACACCAGTCTTCTTATCGTAGACCCGGTGGTGCTCAGTCGTAGCTTTTGTTTGGTCGTAAACTCCAGCCGCACCAGCAGCGTAGGCATCGATGTCGAATTCGCCAGCACGGAACAGATCTCCTGTTGTTTGTGGTGCTACGACGATTTTCTGGGAGACGTCACCAGCGAAGCAAGTTGCTACAGTAGCCAGAATAACCGCGATGAAGTTAATGGTTTTATTCATAATAATTTTTTCTATCTTTTAAAACTCGTGGTTTGGCAAGTACAAAAATGGAGGTTAGAGAATTGATAGCCTCCATTTCCATTTCTCATTAAGGCTTAAATCTTCTCTAAAAACGCTCTTAGGNNGCCAAGAATGTGCTAAGATGGAGATCGAAACCACTCGATTTGAAGTTGAGACTGATTAACCTGCTGGCGGGTTGTTTTGTTGATTTGCGCCGTTCGGGATTTGTGGAATATCGGTTAAGTAGGAATCAAAGAACCTCCCGCAACACCAAATGAGAGTGTTGCAGTCTGTTATGGCAATGCGCGAAGCCAAGATAAGTTGCAGACCTGCTTTTTGATGAATCATTCAATCGCTTCTCTCTGCCTGATCTGCGAGTTCTTCAGCGAGGCCAACAAGCTCCTTGGCGT
>PLEU01000094.1 GCA_003136515.1 Spartobacteria bacterium | reverse complement strand
CAGTTCATGGATGTGAAGTATGCTAACAAAGTCGATCTGGCCCGTATCATCAAGGCGGAATGCGGGGTGGAGGTGAATCCGGGAGCGCTTTTTGACATCCAGATCAAACGCCTACACGAGTACAAGCGCCAGCACCTCAACCTGCTCCACATTCTGGCCCTTTACCGAAGGTTGCTGCAAAATCCGGCTCTCGATATTTCGCCTCGGGTCTTTATTTTTGCAGCAAAAGCAGCCCCGGGATACGACATGGCCAAGAACATCATCAAGGCCATCAACGCCGTGGGGAGCAAGATCAACTCAGACATCCGCATCAAAGACAAACTCAAGGTTGTATTCCTCCCTAATTATCGCGTCTCATTGGCCCAGCGCATTGTTCCCGCCGCCGACCTTTCCGAGCAGATTTCAACAGCCGGAAAGGAGGCTTCCGGTACGGGAAATATGAAACTTTCGCTCAACGGTGCATTAACAATCGGCACTCTGGATGGCGCAAATGTTGAAATTAAAGAAGAAGTTGGTGAGGAGAACATCTTCATCTTCGGTATGACCGTCGAGGAGGTGAATGATCTCTGGAAGAGAGGCTTTAACCCTCAGGAATTCTACAATGCTGACGAGGAGTTGCGTGCGGTCGTCGACTGGGTGGGATCAAATTATTTCACGCCTGACGAACCCCACGGTGTTTTCAATATGCTAAGGGATAATTTGGTCTATAGTGACCCTTTCCTCTGCCTGCCGGATTTTCGTTCCTACAGTGATGCCCAGCAGAGGGTGGATGTAGCATTTCGCGACAAATCAAAATGGGCAGAAATGGCAATTCTGAACACAGCCCGAATGGGAAAGTTTTCCAGCGATCGAACGATCTCGGAATACGCTCGCGATATTTGGGACCTTGATCCTATTAAAGTCTGAGTCATCCGGACTAGTCTTCCGGTTGGTATTCTCTACAGACGGATCATTTCTTCAGCATCACCACAAACACCATTGTGTCATGGACCCGATTATCACTTATAATGTCATTCCAAAACTTCCCCCAGCCATAGAGCCACTCCGCGAACTGGCGTATAATCTCTGGTGGAGTTGGGAACCAAAGGCCCGCAAGCTATTTCGCGATCTTGACGTCGGTCTTTGGGATCGCACGAATCACAATCCCCTTAGGGTTCTTCAACTCTGCCGTCAGTCGCGCCTGGTCGAAGTCTCCACGGACGAGCATTACCTGACCAACCTGAGGGATGTCATGGAGAAATTCCATGCGTATTTGAACCGGGAGGATACCTATGCCTCCACGATACCCAACTCACCGGTGGCTTATTTTTCCGCCGAGTATGGACTGGCGGAATCCTTTCCGAATTATTCGGGCGGACTTGGGATCCTCTCCGGCGATCACTGCAAGTCCGCTTCCGATCTGGGGTTGAATTTTACCGCAGTCGGACTGCTCTATCGTGACGGATATTTCACGCAGCAAATCAACAAGGATGGATGGCAGGACGCCGTGAAAGTGGATCAAAACTTTCACCAGCTTCCAATTCGGGAGGCAAAGCTCGACAACGAGCCGTTGAAAGTTCAGGTGGAATTGCCGGGGCGCATCGTCACCGCCAAGGTCTGGGAAGTCACGGTTGGAAGGATTCGGATTCTGCTGCTTGATACGGCAATTCCTGAAAACAGCACCGATGACCAGCTAATCACTGCCGCACTCTATGGCGGCGGACATGAACTCCGCGTGCAGCAGGAGATAGTCCTTGGCATGGGGGGTGCCCGGGCGCTGGCTGCCCTCGGAATTGTACCCGATGTATTTCACATGAATGAGGGGCATGCCGCATTCCTTTCGCTGGAACGGATCCGGGAACTTATCCGATCCAAGGGATTGGATTTTAACTCCGCCCTCCAGACGGTTGCCGCCTCGAATGTATTTACCACTCATACGCCGGTTCCCGCAGGAAATGATGCTTTCGACGAGCAACTGATGAAGAATTACTTCGGGGTCTATCCCAAAGAGGTCGGCATCGATTGGAAGCGCTTCATGGAACTGGGTCAGATGACTGTCGATCCGGAACCCGTTTTTAGCATGACGATTCTCGCGCTGAGGACGAGTCGCTTTGCAAATGGCGTAAGCAAGCTCCATGGGGAAGTGAGTCAGGCACTCTGGCAGGGAGTTTGGAAGGACGTGCCGGTCAATGAGATTCCGATCACCAGCATTACCAACGGCGTCCATGTGAAAACCTGGGCCGCAGGGGAATTTCATGAACTTTATGCCAAATACCTCGGCAAAGACTGGGAGGACTACATGGCTGATCCCGAGTATTGGCGCGGGGTCATTGACATACCTGACGAGGTGCTCTGGAATCTCCATCAGACCCTGAAGCTGCGCACCATTGAGTTTATCCGGGACCGCGTTAAGAAACAGCGTCTCCGCAACGGTGAATCTCCCGAGGAGGTTCGTCATGTCAACCGTCTGCTCAATGCCGAGGTGCTTACCGTGGGGTTTGCCCGACGATTTGCCACCTACAAGCGCGGGGCGTTGCTTTTTAGCAATCCTGACAGGCTACTCAAGATCGTCACTAATCCCGAGCGCCCGGTTCAGTTTGTATTTGCCGGAAAAGCACATCCTGCCGACGATGGTGGCAAGAAAATCATCCAGCAGGTTTACGACTACTCGCGGGATCCGAAGTTTGAGAACCGGATTGTCTTTGTGGAGAATTACGACATCAATGTGGGGCGTCGACTCTACCACGGCTGCGATCTTTGGCTTAACAATCCACTGCGACCCTTGGAGGCCAGCGGCACGAGCGGGATGAAGCTTCCTCCCAATGGAGGGCTCAATCTGAGCGTTCTGGACGGCTGGTGGCCGGAAAGCTACAACGGCAAAAACGGGTGGGCAATCGGAGCCGACCTTCCAAACGATCCGATCAGGCATCCTTCCGATGCGTTACAGAACGAGGTTGATATCTCGAGCCTATTCCAGGTGCTGGAGAACCAGATTGTACCCCTTTACTATGCTAAGCCAGACGGACTTCTCCCTCTAGCCTGGATTCAGCTCATGCGCGAATCGATCCGCACGGTGGTGCCCGTATTTAACACGCATCGGATGGTTTCCGAATACAGCCGCCGCCTTTACGAACCAGCCGCCGCCGGACACCGCAGGATGGATGCTGACAACTACAAAAACGCTCGGGCCCTGAGCGTCTGGAAGAAAACCATCCGGGAGCTTTGGCCGAGGGTGAAAGTGCTCGATTACACAGTCGGGCACACCGGAGAAGGGTTGCCCGAATTTCTGGTGGGTGACAACGTCACGGTCAAGGCGAAGGTTCATCTTGGGGATGTGAAGCCAGAGAATGTACGCGTGCAGGCCTATTTCGGTCCCGTCGATCATGGGCTCATCACTTGCGCCACCGTTCAGGATCTCACGGATCTCATGGAGGATGGTAACGGCAACTACAGTTACAGCGGACACATTCCTGCGAGCGAGAGCGGAGCCTACGGAATCAACATGCGCATTATTCCCCAGCATCCTGATCTTGTGCAGGAGCACGAGCTGCGTCTCATCACATGGGCGCGCTAGGGAAATGATCGTCATCGTCGGTGGAGGTCTTGCCGGGTTGGCTTGTGCAGCCCGGTTGGAGGAGGAGGGGATGGATTGGCTACTGCTTGAAGCCGGAAGCAGAGCAGGAGGTCGTGTCGCGACCGAAACCACGAAGGAAGGCTATCGACTTGATGCCGGATTTCAGGTGCTACTCGATTCCTATCCGACCGCCAGAAAACTAATCGATTTTTCTGCATTACAGCCACGCTACTTTCAGAGCGGAGCGTTGCTTGCAGCCCCCGGGGGATGGGAGCGCATTCTGAATCCTCTTAAGCACCCCGAGGGATTCCTATCGGCAATTTTGTCGAAATCCTTTACCTGGAGTGAAAAAATCTCACTGGCGATGTATGCAGGTTTTCAACTGCTGCGGCCGGACCAGAGTTTGCAAAGGGAAACCGGATATTCCACGCTGGAGGAATTGGAACGACTGGGGCTCGAAGGGGGAATTCTGGAGAGCTTTCTTCGACCTTTTTTTGGAGGTGTCTTTCTTGACAATGAACTCGGAACGGATGCGTCGGTATTCCGTTACAACCTTAAAAAATTCACACTGGGAAATGCGCTGCTTCCTGCTGAAGGGATGGCCAAGATTCCGGAATATCTTGCAAGCCGTCTTCCAGCGGCGCGTCAGCGCTATGGAGAAAAAGTCACGTCAATTCACTTTCAAGATAGTGTTGTGGCCGGAGTGGAAGTGGACGGCGGAGAGATCATCTCCTGTACCCAGCTTGTGCTTGCTACGGATGAGGGAGCGACGCGATGTCTTCTGGGTTTGCCTCTGGGGGAAAAATGGATCGGGGTTTCGACACTCTATTTCACAGGCAAAGAACCTCTTTATGAAGGATCTCTACTCGTTCTGCCGGCAGGAAAGGATCGCCTTGTGAGACACTTCACAGACTTGACCAATATCGCACCCGAATATGCGCCACCCGGAAGACGCCTGCTTTCCGCTACTATTTTAAATCCTCCAACAGATCGTTCATCTGACTTGGCTGCGATGGCGCAGGCAGAAATAACCCGGCTTCTCCCAAATTTTAAGAGTTGGGAATTTCTCAAAGAAATCCGCATAACAAGGGCACTTCCTCAACGTCAATCGGGATATGGGAAGGGTCTTCTGCCGATGCGGTTCTCTAAGAATCTCTTCCTTGCAGGGGATCAGATAGCTCCGGTTGGCATCGAGTCTGCCATGCTCAGCGGTCAACTGGTGGCGGAAGAAATATTGACCCGGGGTATTTTGGTTCGCTCCTGAGATAGTGCCCCGTTAGCCTGGATACTTCGTCAGATGATTGCCTTTTCAACCAATTGGAATGCAGCCCGCCAGCGGGATGGCGCTCTTCTCGTTCAGGAGATTCTCGAAATGGGTTTTGGTACCATCGAACTAGGGCATGGACTGAATGTCTCGCAGCTTCACGGGATCCGTCAGTTCTATTCAGAAGGTAAGTTTGAGGTGATCAGCGTGCATAATTTCTGCCCGATGCCGGTTGAGATCTCGACCGATAACCCTGATTGCTACGAATTCACAGCCTTACGGCAGGAGGAGAGAGAGAGAGCATTGTTGCTGACCCAGAAAACGCTGGCTACAGCGCATGAGTTTGGAGCGCGATACGTGGTATTGCATTTGGGACGTATTTCCCCCCTGCGGGGTATGAACCGGGGATTGCTCTCCGCCCTTCAGGAACACGGGGTTGCAAGTCGTTCCTATGCGAGGCTGAAGCTGGCTGCCGTCCGCAAACGCGAAAAGGCCTCTCGTGTCTATCTAGATCGGGCGAGCACCATCNNCGAGCCTTTGATTGAAGAGGCCTCAAGGCTCAACCTTACTCTCGGAATTGAAAATCGCAGTTCCTTCGAATGCATCCCAACCGAGAGGGAACTGCTGATGCTACTGCAGCGGTTCGACTCACCGCACCTGCGTTATTGGCACGATTTTGGGCATGCTCAGATGAGGGAAAGTCTGGGTCTTCTTGATCATGCCCAGTGGCTTTCGGACATCTCCTCCTATGCCGCGGGTGCTCATCTCCAAGATGCTGCGTGGCCTGATGAGGATCATCTTGTTCCATTCGAAGGAGAAATTCCTTTCGACCGCGTGGTTCCCCTTCTGCCATCCTCCCTCCCTTACATTCTGGAACTCTCCTCANNCTCTTATCCAGGCCGCCGTTACAATTGCGCTGCTCTGGTGGATCTTTCACGATCCCACCAAGCGGCAGGAGATGCGCGAAGCTCTAAGCAAAGCCGATCCTCTCTGGCTCATTCCGGGTTTTTTCTGCTTCGGCTTGGTGCTTATTTGTTCGGCTTACCGATGGCAATTACTGATGAATGTTCAGGGAATCTGCCTTTCCTGGTTTAGAGTTTGGCAACTCGTCATGGTTGGAATGTTTTACAATCTGTTCCTCCCCGGAGGTACAGGCGGTGATTTAGTAAAAGTATTTTACGCAGTCAAGGAGGCTCCTAAGTTAAAAAGCGCCGTATTTTTGAGCATAGTCGTGGATCGTATTACCGGCCTATTCGCACTGATTATTGTTTCCGTCGGGGTCTTTCTATATTTCCGCACAACCTTGATGGCCTCCCCGGTAGTCCGAGCTTTTGCAGTAGCCGTTGGTATTATTTTCGGAGTCGTCGCGTCGCTCATCTTTCTGGCCATCTTAATAGATCGCTTTCATCTGGCAAACCGACTTCCAAAAAAGATGCCCTGCCACGCCTTTATCCTGGAGACAGCCCGTGCATTTTCTGTTTATGCCCGTGCTTGGAAAGCCATCGTTGCCGCCACTCTGATCTCGTTGCCGCTCAATCTATTCATCTTCGGGTGTGCGATTTTTTCGGCATTTGCTTTCAAGGGAAATCCTGGAGCTGCGGCAATGTCTTCGGTCATCCCGATTGTGAATACTATCAGCTCCCTTCCGATCAGCCTCTCGGGTGTGGGTGTGCGCGAAAAACTTTTTGCCACGATGCTGAATTCTCTCTATGGCACTCCTGAAAATCTGGGAGTTCTCATTTCCATCACCGGATTTGCCCTCGTTGTTCTCTGGGGGCTGATTGGTGGTATCATCAATATTTTCTATCGGCCCGGTGATGGAAGTCATGCGTCTCTTGGCGAAATAGAACAGCAAGTGGAGGAAATCGAATCCCAGGTCGAATCTGAAGAAAGAGCGGCTTAGGTGGAGGGAGCTCAACTTCATGAAACACCTCCCCAAAATTCTTGTTAACTTTGCTATGACAGCCGACGGGAAGGTTTCCACGCGTAATGGGACTCCAAGCAACTTCACATCGCAGGCAGACAAGCGTCGCCTTTCCGAAATCCGGGCCATGGGAGATGCCCTGCTTGTGGGGCGGAATACAGTCGCATCGGATTCGATGAGCATGGGACTTTCCCCTGCTGATTTGCGTGATAAACGCGTCGCGGCGGGGAAAGCAGCGGTTCCCTTGCGCGTTATTGTGAGTGAAACTGGGAAATTTGATCCCGGATGGCGGGTTTTTTCCAACAGTGATTCACCCTTGGTTCTCTGCAGTGCACAGAAAATCCCTGAATCGCTTGCGAACAAATTTCCTGATTTTGTTCAGATTGTTCAATTTCCCAGAGGTAAAAGTTTGATTGCGCGATTGCTGAAGTTGCTGCATCGGCGATGGGGGGTGAAACAAATTGTCTGCGAGGGGGGGGCCACACTTTTCAAATCTCTTCTCAATGACGATCTTGTCGATGATCTCTACATCACGATCGCGCCTGTGATCTTCGGAGGTGGAAAATCGATAAGCCTTAGTGGACTTCCGCTCGGCTTTCTTCCTCATGAACACAGATTCCGACTTAAGTCGCTTGAAACACATGGGGGGGAGGCATTCCTTCATTATCTTCGTGACCGGAGACCCCCCCCCAACNNCCTTTGGATCTTATCTATTCCATGACCTCCGATCTAGAACGCTGGCCAGCGCTTTTGCCGCACTACCGCCGTGTTCGTTGGATCGAGGGTGGGCCGGATCAGGGGGTTGTCGAAATGGCGGCAATGCGAGGCAGTCTGCCAATTTCCTGGACTTCCGAGTTTAGCCGAAATCCTGATCGGCCTTCGCTTCACTTTCGCCATCTCAGCGCTTTCACCAAGGGAATGGAGGTGCTTTGGCTTTATGAGGCTTGCGAGACTGGAATTCGCGTAACTATCGAACACGATCTTAATTTTCGCTGGCCGTTACTGGTTCCTTTAGCGGAGCCGATCATTTGTAGTTTTATGATCGAATGGGTTGCGCCACGCACGCTTTCAACATTTAAGAGACTTTTGGAGAGGCCCTCATGATAGGGAGAGATTTCGCTCGCCGAGCCGTCATAACGGGTTTGGGTCCCATTACTTGCATAGGAACCGGACGCGAGGCCTTCTGGCGTGGAATCCTTGCAGAAAAGAGCGGCATAACTCCTCTTACCCGGTTTTCATTGAGTGGTTTGGAAGCCCGTTCCGCGGGAGAGGTGAACGACTTTGACCCTCTTTGCTATCTTTCTCCTAAGGCCATCCGCCGTCTTGACCGCTATGCCCAGTTTGCAGTGTCGAGCGCATTGTTGGCGTTAGAGGATAGTGGACTTGAGTTGAGTCCCGAGAATCCAGATCCACGCCGGGGTGTGAGCTATGGCACTGCTCTTGCTGGAATCTCGAATGCCGAGAAGGAACACGATGCCTTTGGAAAAGGCGGATTTCGCGCGGTGAGTCCGATGCTGGCATTACAGGTATTTGGAGGTTCCGCCCATTCCAATATCGCTATTGCATGCGGTTTTCAGGGGGTCGGCACCACCAACTCTAATAGCTGCGCAAGCGGGACAGTGGCACTTGGAGAGGCGCTTCGTTACATCCGGGAAGGCATAGCCGATGTAATTCTTGCCGGAGCCGCAGAGGCTCCACTGAGTCCACTCACCTATGGTGCCTTTGCCCAGATCAGGACAATGAGTGTGGCCGATCCCTCTCATTCCTGCCGCCCTTTTGACTTGCTACGCGACGGTTTTGTGATGGGCGAGGGAGCAGCTTCGCTAGTCGTTGAGGAATATGAACACGCCAGAGCCCGTGGAGCCCGCATCTATGCCGAGATTTTAGGATTTTCTCACAACAATGATGCCTATCATATGACTTCGCCTCATCCCCAGGGTGCGCCGACAATACGGGCCATGAAGGATGCCCTAGCAGATGCCAAGACCAATGCAGTTGAAATTGGGTATATCAACGCACACGGAAGTTCGACACAGATCAACGACTTGAATGAAGCTTACTGCATCCATCAGATCTTCGGCGCACGGGCTTTTTCACTTCCTGTTAGCGGAACGAAAGCTTACACGGCTCATCCTCTGGGTGCCACTGGTGCCATTGAAGCAGTAATATGCTGCCTTGCCATGACTGAGGGGTATCTTCCGCCAACACTCAATTACGAAAATCCTGATCCCAAATGCAGGCTTGATGTTATACCGAATCATGGGCGTGAAATGAAACCGCACAAAGTCCTTTCTAATTCCTTCGGATTCGGCGGCATCAATTCATGCCTCGTCCTTGGTTCAGTTTGATACGAGGCCCGTTATCTTACTACTGGGGTACTCTTCATTCGCTCCTTAGAGGACTGATAGTGCCCGGTGGCCGGGACCAAGGTGCCAATACGCCCCAAACCGAACGGGGGCATATTGTGGTAAATTGTCTCAAAGGAGCCTTCCTTGATGGAATAAGTTTCATGCCAAATCCCCACATCACCGCTATCTCCGACTGCACGGGTGAATGCTGCCCAGGCTGGAAAGTGCGCTAGATTCTTGTTGCTGGCATAGGCAAATAGGTGCTCAGGTGATCGCCAGTATTGGAGTGAAATCGTCGTGCGGCCAAACCATAGCTCACTGCCAAGCAATCCGAGTTCAGGATGTGTCTGCAATTCCGAGATCATCCGAGGCATGGCCATCGCGACAGGCAGCCATTTGTGGATTTTCAAAGGGTGATTGATTCGCATCCCGATGAGGAAAAGACAAAAATCTCCTTCCATCCTCGCAGACATTCTCCGGCAGATTGCCGGATTGTTTCCTAAGTCGTTCAATTATTTGATTTCGTGATAAGGCTTATGATTTTTGTAAAGATTCAATCGGTTCTGGGCATCATTGGAGTCGGGAAATGATTTTACATAGAATGACTGCCATTTCACGGCCTCAGTGAAATTCCCTACCTCGGCATACGAGGCGGCAAGTGTCCCATAAACGGCCGGAATACTCCAGCCTGTCAACTCGCAGGCTCTCGTGGCATTTTCCAAGCTTTTTGCGCCGTTTCTCAAGGATGTATCAGATGTGGTCGCCAGCAGCCATGCGATATTGTTGTAGGCAACCGGGTTGTTCGGATCCAGTACTACAACTTGGTTGAAATCAGTGAGAGCGCCGACTAGATCGGAAATTTGTTGTCTGACAATTCCACGCTCTATGTACGCTTGAGTATTGTGAGGTGTTAGCTCGATTGCCTGAGTGTAATCGTCGATCGCTCCTTTAAAATTTCCCTTGGCATTGTTAGCCTTGGCACGGTCTTCAAAGGCCTTGGCAAATTTCGGTTGGATATTTATGGCCTGAGAATAATCGGCGATTGCTCCATTAAAGTCACCTTTCTCATACTTTACATTCCCGCTGTCACGATAATCGGATGCAGAGTGGCAGCCCGGAGAATCACTATTCTGTGCCGCCAAATCGGCACATGCGATTATGAAGTTCGCTGATAGAATCAAGGAGAGGGTGCGAGTGAATAAATGATTCATTTTGTAGAGAAAATCCATTCTCTGTGATGATTAAATTGAAACAAGTCGACGCCTGCGATTGCCGGAATCAAAAAATTGCGATCAATCGACGCGTCCAACGAGATNNCCCTTGGACCGTGAATCTTTGCATTACCGTAGGGGTCGACAAGCCCATAAAAATAACTGTTTTTAGGACCATAAAAAGTGATGGTGCCATCCGGTTCTATGGCGCCGTAATAATAGCCACCCTTAGTATCGTACAGTTCCACATGCCCCCCGTGCTGTATCTTTCCCTTGATGGAAAGATCATCAGGTCCATTTAGGGCTACATTCATCTTTTTTTCTGGTGGGGGAAATGCACCTTAGAGAATTCAGCCACGCCTATTTTGAGATGTCAACCGCCTGCTTGATTTTATCCCAGTCTCTGCACGGAGACTTCGACGAGCATCTTCCGCGTCCCCTTGCCACGAAAAGTTCCTCCGACCGGGCGGATGTCTGCGTAGTCCCTTCCTGCGGCTATCTTGATATAGCGGGTGTCAGCGACGCGTCGATGTGTCGGGTCGTATCCCTTCCAACCATGACCAGGTATGAAGACCTCGATCCACGCATGACTTGCCTCGATCTCGCCGGGTAACTTGTGCTGATTGAGGAAATAACCGCTGACATAGCGAGCCGGTATGCCATGAATCCGGCAAAGCCCCAGCATGAGATGGGCAAAGTCCTGACAGACCCCTTCCTTTTTCTTCACCACTTCAAATGCACGCGTGTTAACAGTCGTGGAGAGTGGAGTGTACTTGTAGTTGCGGTGGATGTATTCGCCGATGGTTATGGTATCGGTCCAGACATCGGTGAGCCCAGCGGGAAGGGCGTCAATGGCCTCACGCCATACCTCGGCTTGCAGGGATACGAATTCGGAGCTGTGAAGGAAATCAAACTGGGTCTCCTTGACCTCGGGATCATCCAATGATGACTGGCCAGCATGAGGAATCGGCCCGCGGTTTTCAGCGTGGGTCTGAACAAGTGATATGGCCTCCACCTCCAAGGTTTCGTGGGGCTGCGGAACATCGAAGTAGTGGACACAATTGGCGTAGAAATCAGGGTAATCCCGGACAGGGGATTCGGGATCAATACGGAAGTGAAACTCAAGGCACTCTTGGAGTGCGTCGGTAACAGGCTGGAGACGTGCTTCATTGAAGCTGTCCTTCACCGGTCCCTCATAGATGTAACGGGTGAGATGGGAGATAGAAACGAGAAGAGGTTCTGTCCAGGGTACTTCCATGGTTGTTTCCTTGGTATTTTCAGCTTCGGAAATCATGACTACTGTTGCTGCATTTGCTGCTGGTGAAGCCTGATTTCAGCCTCGGTGTCGACCGGAGGGTGATACATGAATTCCTGAAAGATATGGTCATCAAGATGNNGAGTATTTCCTCGATGGTGAGGAAATTAAGATCGGAAAGAAGCTTGCCGAAATTGCGTTCCTCTTGGCTTAGATATTCGCGGCGTTCTTTGCCGCTGAGACGGTGTAACTCACCATCAAGCCGCTGGAGGCAATAGCGGATTGATCTCGGGAAGGTCGTAGAGAAAATCAGGAATTCCGCCACTTTTCCCGGGATGATATCCTCCACATGAAAGCGACGGTAGGCTTCCAGGGCGCTGGCAGAGCGCAGAATGGCTTGCCACTGGGCGGCATCGACAGCACCACCCTCATCGGCCACGCTGGGCAGGAGGATATGATACTTAATATCGAGGATGCGAGTGGTCTTGTCGGCGCGCTCAAGGAATTTACCGAGGTTGATGAACTCGTACCCTTCGGTGCGTAGGAAAGTGGAGTCAGTAAGTCCCTGAAAAAGATGGGAATATTTCTTAATCTGCTCGAAGAATTCATGGGCTCCGAATTGCCAGACTTCATGGGCGTTTTTGGATTTCAGGAACAGATAACATTCATTGATGGCCTCGAACATTTCCAAAGAAATCTGATCGCGGACCTGACGTGCATTTTCACGGGCCGTGGAAAGACAGGAGATGATCGAGTTCGGATTTTCTTCCCGGAAAGTAAGAAATTCGGTGACACTTTCGCTGTCAGCCTTTTCATAGAGTTTAAAGAAGGTTTCTTCGTCACCCGCGGAACACAAGATAGGAAGCCAGTGCTCCTTGAGTTGCTGATCATTGAAATTGGCGAAATCGAGCATGAGCTGCAGATTCACGTCAAGCAGGCGGGCCACATTCTCGGAGCGCTCAATATACCGACTCATCCAATAGAGCGAGTTCGCCACCCTGGAGAGCATGACCATGTGGTCTCTCCGGTTGGAAATCGGTTTTTGCAGCGTGAAAGTGTCACTCATAAGATGGAGACTGGGAACTTGAAAAATGGTTTCGTTTGTATGTTGGAGCTGGGAAAAATTCCCGACTTCGATGAGCGCGAATAGGGTGTCCTGATTCCAAAATGCCTAGGAATCGCCGTTGAGTACCCATGTGTCTTTGGAGCCGCCGCCCTGAGACGAATTGACCACGAGCGAACCNNGTGTCTTTGGAGCCGCCGCCTTGTGATGAGTTCACCACGAGAGAACCCTTTCGCAAGGCGACGCGGGTGAGGCCACCTGGGGTGACGGAAATTTTTTCCCCATACAGAATGTAAGGGCGAAGGTCGACGTGCCGACCCTCAAGGCCGTTTTCGCACCATGTCGGATGCCGTGACAGGGAGATCGGATGCTGTGCGATGAAGTTGCGTGGATTGGCCCTTACCTGCTCACGGAATTCGGCAACTTCCTCCTTCGTGGCCCACGGACCCATGAGNNAAGTAATAGACCACCTTGTCGTCGGCAACCCCAGTGCCAATGCTGTTTGCAAGGCTCACGTTGCCGGAGCGATAAGCATGGATAAGTCCGGGCACGCCCAGGAGTGAATCCGGTCTGAAGATGGTGGGATCCAAGAAGTCATCATCGATGCGGCGGTAAATGACATCCACCGGAACGAGCCCCGATGTGGTGCGCATGTAGACACGGGCGTCGCGAACCACCAGATCTCGTCCCTCGACGATGGGAATGCCCATCTGACGGGCTAGGAAGGCATGCTCAAAGTAGGCGCTGTTGAAGACTCCCGGCGTAAGGAGAACAACATTGGGTAGGGTGCTGCCAAGCGACGGTGGTGAAACATACTGGAGTACCTTCCGAAGTTCCGCTCCATAACTATCAACGGGTTGAACATTTGCCGCGCGATATAGGTCGGGGAATGCCCGTTTGAGTGCCGCCCGATTTTCAAGCATGTAGCTTGCCCCGGAGGGGCAACGCAGGTTGTCCTCAAGCACTAAATAGTTTCCATCGCGATCCCGGATGAGGTCCGTGCCGCAAATATGGACGTATATATCTTTAGGCACATTGAATCCCATGAACTCACGCCGAAAATGTTTGGCTCCAAGTATGTAATGAGGGGGGATGATTCTATCCTTCAGAATCTTTTGATCGTGGTANNTAGATGTCGTGCAGGAAAAGATTCAGCGCTGTAATTCGCTGGATAAGACCCTTTTCGATCCATTGCCACTCGTTGTTTGGGATGACACGCGGCACCAGGTCAAACGGGAAAATGCGTTCTGTTCCCTTATCGTCGTTATACACGGTGAAAGTAACACCGCTACGCATGAAAGCTAGATCGACTGCCGTCTGTTTCCTGCGATGTTCGGCTGCATCGAGATGGTGAAGACGATCGGCAATTTTCTGGTAGTGAGGCCTGACACCCCCTTCTTCAGTTATCATTTCGTCGAAGAAGTCTTCTTTCTGATAGTTATCGAGGAGCATAAGGTGGGGAGCTTGGGGGGATCTCTTGAGGATACGGGTCTTTATGATCAGCAAATTCTGAGCCAAGTAACGACCCGTATCCGCGAATCACTGTGCACGCAATAACTCATTGATTATCAATTGGTAATTATCGCGAGCGTTGAGTGCTTGGAGGCGTCCCTGCTTATCGATGAGCCAGAGAGTGGGAAGGACATTAATCCCAAGCTGGCGAGCGACAGCATTTTTCCATCCCTTGCCGTCAAAATTGATCGGCCAGTTGATTTTGAAGGCTTTTCTGGCGGCATCAAGATCACCGCGATCTTGGTCGAGACTTACGCTGATCACCTTGAGTCCTTGCAAACCGGTGGTGTAGTCTGCGAAATCCTTCAGCCAGAGAAGACTTGGAGCGGACTCCGCTGCCCAGAAGACNNCACCACCTGGCCTCGGTAGTGGGCGACGTCAACCGTGGTTCCATCGGTGGCCGTAAAGGTTAAACTTACCGGATTTCCAAGTTGGTCGAGTCTTTTGGAGTCATCCTGTAGTTGCAGAGTGAGCGAGGGATCCTTGCTGAGTTGAAGCGCTTCGGTGACAAGAGGACGCTTTTCTTCCGGGTGATTGTCACAGAGCGATGCCGCTTCAGCAAGCAAACGGGCGGACCGGCGATCTTGCGGAAATTCGGAAGCGAACTCCTTGGCGCTTGTCACGGCGCGTTCCCGCTTCTGGTCGGGATCGCTTCCGAGATTCTGCCACTCAAGTGAGATACGACGGAACATGGCTTCTGCGCGTTGAGTCTCATCAGGCGCCTGCTTTTCAAGAGTGATCAGGCGTGCCAGCGCAATATCCACAGCCTCTTGATCCTCTTCCAACGACCCAAGCCGCGCCTGGGCAACCGCCAGACGTACTTTTGATTCATAGGAATGAGGATCATTCGGCGATTACTCCAGAAAGGTCTCGTTGTCGGCGATCTGTGCTTCAAATCGTTCTTTCATGGCCGCTCTCGCCTTGGCTGGATTGGGAGAAAGCTTTATGGATGGAAGATCTAGGGCCGTTATTTGAGCCCAATCGGCCCGCAGATATGAAAACCCAGGCAGAAAAAATGCAATGAACGAAAGGAGAAACAGAGTCCGTGGTCTCATGTTGTTGGTATTGGGTGAGGAGAAAGGGGGGGATAAAGTGACCATGAACGGGCAGTGATCGATGGCCTCATTCCAAAAAACCTGAAGGGCAATGAAGGAATGATGAGCATCAGTTTAGGGCTCCAGTTTCTTTGACAGCATGATGTAGTCAATACGGGAGTAAACATCTGCGGCTGACCACTATTTTGCACCGAACTTTCCCTGATCATCCTTCAGGTTAAGCAGGCGACGACTCTCAAGAAAATAGCAATCCCTGCGATTGCCTCCTGAACTTGAGGCCCACGATGCGCGTAGTGAAAAAGCACGCCTTATAACGGACTTATGCCTGTTTCTGGTCGTCCTTGTTCTGTGAAGCAGGTGGCGTGGAAATTACCTCTTTTGTTTCCGGATTGACGGAGGGTGTCGTTGGGGTTTTCGCAACCTCCTTGTCGAACTCCTCCTTTGCCTTTTTGAACTCATTCACGCTCTGTCCGAGACCTCTTGCAAGTTCAGGGAGCTTTTTCGCACCAAAGAGAACCAGCACGATGAGCAGTAAAATGACAAGGTCGGGGCCGCTTGGCATGCCAAACGCTAGAAACCCCGGGAACGAAGCAATCATGTGCATATACATCTCTTAGCACTCTGCGCCCACCGTGCAATAAAACTCCTTCAGCCGGAGCTATGGCCGTGGTGGTTAAGCCTCTTTCAAAGCCGCTGCCAATCGCATATGGGCCGTACGGCCCAGGAGAAATGGAGTCGCTAAGCCCGTAAGCGACAAATTTTCATGATCGTGTCCGATCGGTTCGATTTTTGCCACACGCCCGCGATTGATCATCAGGGAACGATCAAGACGAATAAAAGGAGGGGAGGGTAGAGTCTTTTCATAATGACTCAGGTTGTGGCAGATCAAGAGGGGGTGCTCCCCCTCGATATAAATCCTTGTGAAGTCACCATCAGCCTCTAGGGCCACGATGGCAGTAGACTCTGCGATGACTGTGCGCTCCGGGGTTCTAAAGCAGATCCGATCCGTGGTCTGCCAAGGGAGGGAACCGGGGCTTTTGGAACGAAGGCGATCAAGCGCGAGTCCTAGACGTGCTGCCTTCACGGGCTTAAGCAGGTAATCCACCGCTTCAAACTCAAATGCTTCCACCGCATGTTTCGTGTGGGCTGTGACAACAACTACTGGGAGTCGTTTGTGCGGGACGTTCTTTTTTAATTCCTGCAACAGTCTGAAGCCGTTTGATGTGGGCATCTCAATATCGAGAAAAAGGGCGCTGGGGATCTGCTTTTCAATCAATGCCAATGCTTCGGAGACGGAGGCCGCTTCACCGGCGATCTCCACGTCATTCCACCCGGCAAGCAGTTGTCTCAGATGCTGGCGAGCAAGACGTTCGTCATCGATGATCAGGACTCGAAGCATCGCACGACTGGGCTTTATAAAGCGTTTCCTTTGAGAATGAGCATGGCGAGCACTTTGCCATGCTCCGCTTGAAGAGTAAATTCATGCCTGTCAGGATAGTGGATCTCAAGGAGTCTGCGAAGGGTTGAGAGCCCCACTCCCTCCGGGCGATCAGCCTGTAGGGCTCCCGAGTTAGTCACGCAGATGCTGAGAGTCTCTTTCTCCCGGGTAGCACGGATGGAGATCACAAGAGGTTCCGTTTCGGGCCAGTGCGCATGCTTGATCGCATTCTCCACTAGAGGCTGCAGCAGGAAGCAGGGAACCAAGGTGTGTCGCGCCGGGCGAGTTGATTCCAATGAAATTTCAAGTCGTTCTCCGAAACGTGTTTTTTCGATACTCAGGTATGAGGACATGGCATCAAGTTCGGAGGCAAGCGGCGAGAGAATCTGGGTTCGCTCAGCCAGGAGATGCCTCAGGTAGTCAGAAACGTCGTGGATGAGTTTGGTTGCTGATTCAGGGTGGGGGGCTATTTCTGCGGCAATACCGTTCAGTGAGTTGAACAGAAAATGAGGGGCAATCCGGGTGCGGAGCAGTTGGAGTTCCAGATGACGTTCCTTGGCCCCAGATTTCAAACTTTGCAGCATGGCTTGGTGGGCCGCCCTTTTCGCTTTAATACCATAGTATCCAAAGCTCCATGCTAAGAAGACAACCCAAGTAAACTCGATGCGGTGGGAAAGGGCGATTTTTTTTGGCAGTTCCGGATTGCCCCACTCCATCTGATTCACAAGATTCTGGGCGATTATCGACTGTAGAAATGCTGCTGCAAGACTTGCGGCCAAGACAATTATGAGAGTTCTCAAACCAAAAAAATCCGTGAGTTTTGTCCCCCGGTAGACGAACCGGAGCACTGCACTGAAGAGTAGGGCCAGTCCCAGATTGGTCAGGAGGAGTGTCAAGCCAGAGGCTAGATCCGGATAGAAATAGACTTTGCCGACCAGGCAGATCACTCCAAAGAGCAGCCACACGGAGAGATTCATGTTCCAGAAGGAGAGCCGCAGGGCAGATATTTTCCCCGGCAAGACATTCATGGAGTGCNNCTTGTGGTCACCCCCGCTTACGTCAATGCATTGTTTCCATTCGACACTTTGGTGAGGCGATTCACCGACAATCCATGTCAATTCATCGAGTTTGCTTGGCCTTTCTGAAGAGATCAGAGGAGTGGGGTGTCAACCCCTACCACCATGAACACCTCCCTTTATCCCACCGCAAGCAGAACAAACCTACCTAAAATGCCCCCCCGCATTTTCCATATTCAGGAAAGCAACTTCTACTCCCGGAGTATAGCNNAGCTTACGCATCCAATACAATCCGATTCATGAGGGCTCTGCCGGCTATCATCATGGGCGTTTGTGTTTTTTGCGTTGCTACTGGCCAAGCACTTCAGGCGTCAAATCTCTCGGCAACATGGAGTGTTTCGCCTTGGTCGGGGGGGTATACTGCCAATCTCACCATCAAGAATAATGGCACCACGTCCATCACCAACTGGAGTGCAAAATTCACGACGCCACAGGTGGAGACCTCTGTCTGGAATGGAACTCTGACCGGACCGGTTGCCAATGTCTATTCACTGACGCCAGCAAGCTGGACATCCATAATGGCTGCAAAAGGAGGGACGGCCACCATCGGATTTACCTTCACTGGAACACCGCCGCAGACACCATCTAAGTTTAGCGTCAATGGACAGGTTGTGAGCCTTACTGCGACACCAAGTCCGACACCGACGCNNCACCAAGTCCGACACCGACGCCCTCTCCTACGCCGACAGCCACTCCTAAGCCGACGGTGACACCAAGTCCGACACCGACGCCCGCTCCTACGCCAACAGCCACTCCTAAGCCGACGGTGACACCAAGTCCTTCACCGACGGCAACTCCGACCGCGACGCCTTCTCCGACTCCGAGCGCCACTCCCTCCGCAACTCCTTCACCCACACCTCTGAGTACCACAGGTCATCATCTCGTCGGCTATTTCCCCAGCTGGTCGGACACTTGGTATTCCTACACCACTGATTCCCAGCTGCTGGCGACAAGCAAACTGGCCCAGGTTAGTACAACTCCCTACACGGATGTTTATCTTGCCTTTGCTTCCCCAAATTTTAACTGGTCCGGCCTCAGCAATAATGTTTGGACAGGTACAGGTCTGAATTTTACTGCGGCACCGCAGGATGTGGCGCAGGCCATCCGTTTGCTGCACAATGCGGGGCAACGCGTTGTGCTATCCGTCGGTGGAGCCACCTACACGACGGGCTGGGACACCCTTTCCGCTGAAGCGGGCAAACCAATAGGAGTTTCCACCGCTCCTACTAAGACCGCTCTTGCACAGTTCCTAGTGGATATGAAAATCGATGGCTTGGATGTCGATTATGAAATTTCAGGAGCAACCGCTGCCATCGTCACACAGTATGCTCAGGCGATTCAGTCGCTCCGTGAAGCTGCAGATGCAGCTACTGCTATTGACCATCGCCAACATATTCTGGCTCTTGCCGGTTGGTCAACGGGAGCTGATTATACTTCCCAGTCACCGAATCCCGAAAACCTAAACCAGATTTCCTACTGGGGGGGATCGGCAGGACGTGAACGCCTCACTCTTGCCACGAAAGTTTCCACAGGTGTCTACAGTGGGACTCCGGTCGGAAATTTACTCAATGCACTCAATGTCATGGCCTACGATGCGGGGTATCAGCACTACGATGCAGCATTGGCTTATGATCAGTATCGTAATTTGCTCCCCTCGTCGGTGGCAGTTTCAATCGGTCTGGAAATTCCGCCGGAATCTTGGGGTGGAGGCGTGCTTGTCATCAACAATGCGGATGCTGGAGCGGTAGGGACGATTGTGCAGGCCGATCAGTATGGAAATGTCCTGAACGTTCCCTATTCAGTTGAACGTGTAGGGTTGCATCTACTTACCAACACCATTAATGCGAATCCCAACGATGGATTGATGGTTTGGGATCTCCTCCTCACCCAGTCAACACAAGTTACGACTGCCTCCGGCGGCACAGCAACTACGGCCACTCCATCATCAATCGGCACTGAGGCCATTGTGCTTTATCGCGGTGGAAGCACGCCCTCACCTACTCCCACGCCCACTCCTTCGCCGACAGCAACACCTTCACCCACCGCTTCGCCGACGCCGAGTGCTTCGCCCTCTGCTACACCCACGGCTTCGCCTTCCGCAACCCCGACTGCTACGCCATCTTCGACACCTACGCCTACACCAGGTGCCGTGTCGACCTCTGGATCCATCAACTTTCACTACTACTACGGGACCAGTCCCACAACGGCCGAGGATTCCCTCTCCCTGGCCGGCGACAACTATACCGACCTGATCATGTGCAACATTGTTGCCGGCGTGATGTATGGACATCTGATTCAGGAATTCACTCCCGGCATGCAGTTTAATCACGACTATCTGTATGGATCGATTTTTGGTCAACTTCTGCAGGAAAACATCGCCACCGAGTACTACACCAACACCAGCACACTTCTTGATCCCNNTCCCTCACCTGACCAGCAGGCGGTTCTGGGAGCAGGACAGGGAGGCCCCTATCAGATTAACAACTATGCGGCCGACATGGTTGCGGGCACCTACTCACCGGCTGGTTTCTCGCTCATCAACTATGTGTCGATCCAGAAAAACATCGGCTACTCCATGAGCAATGCGGCCACGCAGTATACAAAAGCAACACCCCAAACATTCAACAACAAGTATTACGGCCCCATGCTCTGCGCCTACTTCCACTTCAATGACTACAAGTCTCTCCAGTACATTGGTGGCAATACAAATAGTTCCGGCTATGAGGAATGGTCTTCCACCAATTTTGACTGGAGCCCTGCCTGGCAGCCTTCCTACTCCGATGCGTTGAATTCCTTCAAAAATCTTCCCGGCAACCAGTTGGAAATCCTGCTTAATATCGCCTACAACGCCGGGTACTATGCCCAGCTATTTGTGGATCAAGTTAACACAAGCTCCAATTCCACTTCAGCCACCGTAGCCTCATTTAACAGCTTCACTAATGCATGGGGTGGTGATTCTTACCATCAGTACCCTTATCAAGTGAGGGGATATCTGGATCAGTTGTATGACAACCCGACACCGAACTCCACGGACCTGAGCACCTTTGTCACACCAAACAATCACGTGGCCTTCAACATGGCTACTCTGTCGGGAGTCTTCAGCAACATTTTTCAGACGCTGGCGTATGTCGATGCCTCAGGAAATTACAATTATATCTCGGCGACGCAGGCCACCGCAGCCTTTGCATCGGCTTTGAGTGCGGCGGGACTAACCACTTCAACCACGCTTGACCTAAGCAATGCGTCGCAGCGTGCCGAAATATTCAGCATTATCAACACTGCAATCAGCAATCTAGAGACCAACCTGGGCACCTCCTTCAGCGCCACAACGCTGAATCAGCTTTGACGCATCAGTAATTTTTACGGCAAACCTTGCTCCGTTCGGTAGCCCCCTTTAAGGAAAGTAGGGGGGCTAGGCCGTGCACAGTGGAGGGCTTGATCTCAGGAGTCTCCTCCATTACTTTCAATCATGGGTATTTTTCAGGATAGCTGCAAAATCCGTAATCGACTTGCCGCTGGGCTGATACTCATGGGCTGTCCGATCTTTGGAGGGGGTAGTAATGTCGTTGCCTCCGATCCAACGGAACATGAGAGCATGTTCGAACGAATACAGCACCCTGACCCCAACAAAAAAAGCGACTATCAGAACAAGACCTATGATGCTGGGAGTGGGTTTGTGAGCAGAACCGTGGCAACTCGCGAATATGCAGGGGTCAAGCAGTATGAATCGAAGTCATTTACGACAAAGGCCTTTGATGGGGTGAAACAGAGTTTGTTGGGAAAGATGCTGTTTCCAGATAAGAAAATATCCGGAAAATTCCTTGAGGCCAATTCTGAAGCCGGGAAGCAGTTCGCCTCCAAGAACTTTCCCCAAAAGGAATATGCAGGCGCAGGCAGGAAGAGCAGTTACTCGGGTCAGGATTCCTTCTCCACACATGAGTTTATCCAGAAAACAAACAGCATCGAAAATAACTCCTCTCTTCAGGAGGAGCTGAGTTCGGGGGTAAAACAAGGGCTAACCGAGGAGGAGGTAAGGAAACTGCTCAACAAACCGCTTTGATTCTGCTGATCTGCATCCCTCCATGATCTCCCCACTAGACCAGCTTACCCCACTTCTTGCCGGCTGCTCCCAGGTTCTTAGCCGGGATGAACTTAGGACCAAGCTGGAACTTGCTCGCCCGCTCAGGGTGAAATTGGGCGTAGACCCGACCTCTCCCGATATACACCTTGGCCACACCGTGGGTCTTGCCAAGTTGCGTCAGTTCCAGGAGCTGGGACATGAGGCCATTCTTATCATCGGGGATTTCACGGCCATGATCGGCGATCCCAGCGGACGATCAGCGACTCGTCCACAACTCTCACATGATCAGGTCATGGAACATGCCAAGACCTACCAGACACAAGCGTTCAAGATCCTTGATCCGGAAAGGACGACGATTCGTTTCAACGGCGAATGGTTTGAAGCCATGGGTTTCGAGGATGTCATACGGCTCAACGGGCGCGTTACCCTTCAGCAGATGCTCCAACGCGAGGATTTCCGTGATCGTATGGATCGAGGGCTTCCCGTTAGGGCGCATGAAATCCAATACCCTATCATGCAGGGTTGGGATTCGGTCGTGATCAGGGCGGACGTCGAGATTGGAGGAACGGACCAGCTCTTCAATATTCTGGTTGGACGCGACCTCCAGCAGGAGGAAAAGCAGCATCAGCAGGTAGCGATGATGCTGCCGATCCTAACCGGTCTCGACGGCACCCAGAAGATGAGTAAGAGTCTTGGCAATGCCGTGGGTGTGGCCGAGCCCCCATCCCAGATGTTCGGCAAAATCATGAGCATTACCGATGAGCAGATGGGGGATTACTACCGCCTTCTGCTTCATGAGGAGATTGCTCCGGGCACACACCCGATGGAGGCTAAGAAGTCCTTAGCAGAGAGGATCACAGCACGCTACCACTCCCATGCGGAGGCTAGGAATGCCAGGGAGGAATTTGAACTCCGTTTTTCTAAAAAGGACCTGCAATCAGCTGATCTCCCGTCATATAACCCGGCACCCGAGCTTTCCCGGGACATCATCACCCTAGGAGTGGATGCCTTTCAGCAGGTCTTCAGAATAAGTAAGTCCAGAGGGGACCTCCGCCGTCTTGTAGAAGGAGGGAGTGTCTCCTGGCGTGGAGAAAAAATTGAGGATCCCAAGGCAACTCTTGATGTGGAAGAATCAGGAGTGTTGAAGCTTGACCGTAAAAATGCCGTGAGGATTGGGTGAAGTCGAACCCGATGGTCTGAAAAATCGCCTCATCGGATCGGTTTCGCTTTTGGGCGGATTTGGATCGGAATGTGACAATTTTAACATCAAAAGAGATGGGGCTTGCCTGATGCTTACTTCAACTGGCAGGGATGTAGGATTGCCATGACCAATAATCTCTTCGGGAAAATCACGCTCACCGGACTTTCTAAAGCGAAGCAGGCGGCTTCGGAATCCGTGACGGCGCACGAGGCTCGGTTGCTTGAGGTTTGCTGCCAATCCAATGAAGAGGCGCTAGCAGCGATGAAGAGCGATGAAGCGGGTCTCTCGATAACGGATGTGGAGGTGATAAGAGAACAATGGGGGGCGAATGATCTCGGCCAAAAAAAGAAGACTAATTTTTTCATAGAGATCCTTCATCGTTGTAAAAATCCACTGGTCATCCAGTTGCTGGTAATCGCTGGAATTCTACTTTTCCAACCTGATCCAGATATTGCCTCTGGGACCATAATCGGGCTGATGGTGGTAATATCGGTAGGGCTTTCCTACTATCAGGAGAACAAGTCAGATAAGGCCGTCGAGAAGCTCAATGCCATGGTACAGACAAACTGCCATGTGATCCGCGGTGGACAGGAAGTAGAAATTCCTATGTCAGAGATTGTCCCTGGAGATATCGTCTCACTGCAGGCAGGCTCCATAATCCCTGCTGATTTGCGCCTTCTTGCGGCAAAGGATTTTTTTGTCAGCCAGTCTTCACTCACCGGGGAATCCATGCCTGTGGAGAAACACGCCGAGGCTCCCAAAGCACCATCCAAAGCCGTTATTGAAATGCCCAACGCCGTCTTCCAAGGAAGCAATGTGGTGAGTGGTGCCGCAAGGGCGCTGGTGGTAAATACCGGTATCCGTACGCACTTTGGATCCATCTCCGAAAAACTTGGTAGTGCACCCGTGCTTACAAGCTTTGACCGAGGGATCGCCGGGTTCACCTGGTTGATGATCCGCTTCATGCTGGTGATGGTTGGTGTTATCTTTTTAATTCAAGGAATTACAAAGCACGATTGGCGGGGTGCCCTTGTCTTTAGCT
>PLEU01000043.1 GCA_003136515.1 Spartobacteria bacterium | reverse complement strand
ACGAATGTCCGCTTCAACTCCGTGGTTGAAACCGGCGTGCCTGGATTTATCCCCCGTTCCAGTTGACCGATTCACGAATTGCCTCACTATACGATTTTGAGGCAACCGATTCCTTCACTGTAAGCAAGTAGTCGGCGAGTTGGCGCCGGTAGTCGCATAGTAATGCATGGGTAGAATACTTTCCTTCCGTTGCATAACTATAAAAGTTACAAGTAACTTTCTATTAATTTTTTACAAGAGATGCGGGGGACGGAATCGTCCGTCTATTGTCGCAATTGCAGTGTCAATATAACCTTTTTAACAGAGTAATCAAGCCTGCTCGCTCACTATCCTGTCACTACCCCCTCAGTACAATTTGGTGTCCGTTTTGGTGTCCGTTTTTTGGCTTCGATTTTGGAATGACTTGGCTAAAAAGCCCCTCTGCTTACTAGGCTCAGGGACTCATGGTGTGAATTCATGGATTATCCCCGCAAAGAATGGGGTGATAAATTAACTTGCTCTCCATGAGGTGATTGCTTGAATTCAATAAAAATATCCATTGCGCATTCAATAAGATTATCCATATTGCATCCAATAAGAAATGAAGACCCATGCTCGACTAGCCAAAGCTTTGGAGATCGCAATGAAGGTTGTGAGGGAACAGGTCGTTCGCGGCCCGGATCTGCCTCAATGGGTGCGCACTTTTCTGATTCAGCAGGGATGTTTACTGGAGATCATGAAGGGGTGGTATTTCCTCGTTCCACCCGATACCCCTCGGGGCGAGACGGCTCTCTGGCATGGCAACTTCTGGGCGTTTCTGAGCCTCTATCTTGAGGATCGGGCGGACCAGCAGTATTGCCTCAGCCCGGAAATCTCCCTCGACCTTCAAAGCGGAGAGACCACCACGCCCACCCAAGTCACAGCACTTCTTGCCCGTGGCGGCAATAATGTAACGATGCTGCGGTTTGCCGGGACGGATATCACTGCTTCCCTGCTGACCTATAAAGCCAAACTGCCTGCAAAATCGACGATCTACCGTAGTCTGAATGTCATGCCGGTCGGTCACGCTCTAGCCAGAGTCACGCCAACATACTACAGCACAAACCGCCCCCAGGCGGAGGTTTTATTGCGAACGACAACGGCACCTGAACTGGCTTCCGGCATTCTGGAGGTGGATACCGAGGCGGGGGCAGAGCGGATTCTCGGAGGATTGGAAACCTTGGGATTAAAGGAAAAGGCCGAGCAGGTGAGGGGATTGATTGCGCTGACCGGGTGGAAGCGGGCCGTCAACCCATTCCCTGACGAGCATCCCTTGATTGCATCAGCCATCCTCCCAACAAGTCCCTATGCGGATCGAATCCACCTTCTCTGGCAGCAACTGCGACCGATGGTGTTGGAACATTTTCCGAAGGCTCCCGCATCACCCGATCCCAAGGCTTACTTTCTCAAGGCGCATGATCTGTATGAATATGATGCCTACCATTCGCTCTCCATCGAGGGTTTTCAGGTCACGCCGGAACTGATCGCTCGGATCGCCGCCGGTGAGGATGCCGATGAGCCCTCCCTGCGTGAGGAAAACAACAGGCTTGCTGCCAAGGGATACAGCTTGGCTTGTGCCTCGGTGCTTCAAAGCATCGGGAAAATCTTCGCAGGCAACTCGCCGGGTAAGGTCGTCTCCAGCGATCTGTCGTATTGGTATGCCGAGCTTCACCGTCCCTTTGTGCAGGTTGGCCGACTCACGGCGACGGATCTGGCCGGATATCGGGAAAAGCCGGTTTTTCTGAGAGGATCCAGGCATGTACCCCCGTCACCCGGTCGTGCCGTGATTGATGGTATGGAGGCATTCTTCGAGGCTCTTCAGGCAGAGTCGGAGCCCTCGGTCCGAGCAGTCCTGGGCCACTTCCTTTTTGTCTACATCCACCCTTTTGCGGATGGAAATGGCCGCACCGGGCGCTTTCTCATGAATGCCATGCTCGCCTCGGGTGGTTATCCCTGGACCATTCTGCGGGTCACTCGATGGGAGAATTATATGAAAGCCCTAGAACAAGCTTCCGTAGGAAGAGACATCGTGGCTTTCACAAAATTTGTTGCTGAGGAAATGGCCGTGGACTGGTCTCCCGAACTCGCTCAGGTCGAACGGAGAGCGCGAGAGTCGAATATCGCGGAATAGACAGGCAGCCTGACGAGAGTCGTTCGCTCGTCTTGAAGCAGCTCCCAAGGTGGAGCGGCAGGCAGTTTTTCATCCTCCACGGTGGTGGAGATGAAACTAAAACTAATCCATGGAAACGATATCCGGCAACTGCGCTTCCACCGCGCTCATTGGTTGGAGCCCAAGCCGCTTATTCCTCGTTTACACGACCAAGACTCGTGCGCTTTCCTATCTTGGAATCGATGCAGTAGTAGGTGCCTCCACGGATTCCCCGACGAATCAGACGGTATCTTTTTTTCATGCGATTGGGTGTAATCGCGACTCTAGACCAAACAATTCCTCCACCGTTAGCGAGTAGGTGCCGGTAGTCGCAGAGTAGTGAAGGAGTAGGTTTTTTGGTGTCCGTTCCTACCCCCTTCGCTCGCAGATGCTGTGTTTATAAGGCTCTACGGGGTGGAGGCGGGGGACGGAATCGGCCGCCTTTTATCGCAATTACTCTTTTATAATACCTTATTTCATGCCTATCCGGTTTACGCCC
>PLEU01000190.1:215-2959 GCA_003136515.1 Spartobacteria bacterium | reverse complement strand
CTGGAAAGCTGGCGGAGTTCGGCAAGACCGCGTCCGTCACAGCGCTTCTGGCGGTCGAGGATGCTGATACGGAAGGCCTTTTTCTGAAGATAGTCAAAAGCCTGCGAAATTTCGAAACTGGTCGCCGCAGGATAGGTCTCTAGGATCTTGGCCTTGACCTCGTCGCGAAGAGCGCCAACAGCCTTGCCACGCGCCACTTTGCCTAGGGTGTAAAGGGCTGCTTCGATACGGTCGCCGGCAACAGCGTAGGCGATTTCGAGCATTCCCTGATCGACATTGAGGAGCGCATATTCGCGCTTTGGCTTGCCGGCCTTGGCGANNATAACCTGCTCGCCGTCACCGACATAGACAAGGTCCAGATCGCTCTGATCGCGCTGGCTATGGGTGGGATTAACGACAAATTCACCGTTGACGCGTCCGACACGGACAGCGCCGATCGGCTTCTCAAAGGGAATGTCTGAGACGCAGAGGGCGGCCGATGCACCGTTGATCGAGAGGATATCAGGATCATTCTCACTATCGGCGGAAAGCAGAATGCTGATGATCTGGGTGTCNNTCCTTCTCGCTGGGGCGGCCTTCCCGTTTGAAGTAACCGCCCGGGAATTTGCCAACGGCGGCGGCCTTCTCCTTGTAATCAACGGTCAGCGGGAAAAAATCCTGCCCATCCTTGATGGTTGTGGCGGAAACAGCACTGACGAGCACGATCGTCTCGCCGGAGGTGACGACAACGGCTCCATCGGCAAGCTTGGCAATTTTGCCGGTTTCGATGGTGATGGGGGATTGGCCGACAGCGGCGGTAACGGTGGTATGTGACATGGGAATAATGGAGTATGGGTGAGATGCGGCGATCCGAGTGAGGGTGCGACTAGAGGCGTGATTTAGGCTTCTAGTGGTTGGCACCCGGAAATGCGGATGACACCCAGAATGGGTGCCTGCATGGGTTGTGTGTTAGTGTGCGTGCTGCTTTCCTTACCGAGAAACTCCAGGAAGGAAAAAGAAGTGATTAGATTGGTGGTGATCTCCTCTCCCGGGTCAGCTTGTCGTCGCCGCTTAAAAAGCGTGAAACCAAGCTCGTGCAGGTGGAAAAAACCGCTCGGATCCTTTACTTGCGCAGATTGAGCTTTTCGATGACTGCCTGATAACGCTCGGANNAGGTTGGCCACCTGGACATCGGCGCTACCGGTGTCGTTGTCATGCAGCCGAAGTGCTGCAATTTCTGCTGTTTCTGTTGTCGTCATTTTTTTGAAGGAGGGGATCATAAACTTAAGCCACCCACGCTTACAAGGGGATTCACAAAGCTGACAATTATCCACTGAAGGATGAGCACTTGTTTTTATACACGCTGGCATGTTTCCTAACAGGCTTCCTTTGATACCTACCATGGCCGAAATTTCCACAGCTTATGCCCCCGGTGATGTCGAACAGAAGTGGTATGCCCGCTGGAGGGAATCCGGTTGCTTCACTGCCGACCCGAACTCCCCTGCCCCCTCCTACTCCCTAGTCATTCCTCCGCCGAATGTCACCGGAGTGCTGACCCTCGGCCATGTGCTCAACAATACTCTGCAGGACATTCTTGCACGCCGTGCGCGTCAGACTGGCCATGAAGTCCTCTGGCTTCCCGGTACCGACCACGCGGGGATTGCCACCCAGACCGTCGTTGAGCGCCAGCTCCGCAAGGAGGAGAAAAAGTCCCGTCACGATCTGGGCCGCGAAGCTTTTCTGAAAAAAGTCTGGGAATGGAAAGAGAAGCATGGAGGCATCATCATCAACCAGCTTCAGAAGCTTGGCAGTTCCTGTGACTGGTCGCGCGAACGCTTCACAATGGACGGCGACTATGCCCGCAAGGTGCAGGAGGTCTTCATTGATCTTTATCAGAAGGGTCTCATCTACCGCGGCCTGAGAATGGTCAACTGGTGCCCCGTTTCCCTCACGGCCCTGAGTGATGAAGAAGTCATCCCGAAAAAGCAAAAGGGATTCCTCCATCACTTCAGAGTGGAGGTAGTCGAAAGTCCCGGAACCTGGCTGGAGGTCGCCACCACACGCCCGGAGACCATACCCGGCGACACGGCCATTGCGGTGAATCCTAAGGACATCCGCTACGCCCATCTCATCGGTCGGCATGTCCGACGTCCACTCCCGGTAGAATCAGAAATCCTCCTCCCAATCATCGGCGACGAAGCTGTTGATTTCACCTTTGGCACCGGAGTCCTGAAGGTCACTCCGGCCCATGACAAGGCCGACTATGAAATCGGCCAGCGGCATGGGCTTCCGATGATAGACATCATGCATCCCACCGGACGGATGAACGAGAAAGCCGGGGAGGATCTAGCCGGACTCGACCGCTTTGAGGCACGGGAGAAGGCTGTGGATCTCCTGCGAGTGTTGGGACTGCTGACCAAGGAAGAGCCGTATGAAAACAATGTCGGCTTCAGTGAGAGGGCCGATGTCCCTGTCGAACCGCGTCTAAGCGAACAATGGTTCCTGAAGTATCCTAAGACTGTTGATGCCCGCAATGCGGTGAGTAATGGATTGATCCGTTTCTTCCCCGAACGCTGGGAAAAGGTCTATGACCACTGGCTGGAAAATATTCAGGACTGGTGCATCAGCCGCCAGCTTTGGTGGGGCCATCGCATCCCTGTATGGTATCCGCCGGAGACTTCTTCCGAAACCTTACGTGTTCAGATTGAATCCCCAGGCCAGGGGTGGACACAAGATACCGATGTTCTCGACACCTGGTTCTCCTC
>PLEU01000190.1:0-182 GCA_003136515.1 Spartobacteria bacterium | reverse complement strand
CGCAAGATGTCGAAGAGTCTCGGAAATTCTCCCGACCCGCTTGACTTAATTGCGAAGTATGGAGCCGATGGTCTCCGCTTCGGGATCATCCGGGTGGCCCCGCAGGGCCAGGACATTAAGTTTGATGAGAAAGTGGTCGAGGAGGGGCGCAACTTCGCTAACAAACTCTGGAATGCCGCCCG
>PLEU01000099.1:687-7526 GCA_003136515.1 Spartobacteria bacterium | reverse complement strand
CCCTCGGGTGGTCGGTAATCGGGATATTTGGATTTTCCAAATTCCAGTTTCGCATGGCAGCGTTCGGCAATTTCGAGCGTATTGGTGATGGCTGCAGGTTGATCGGCAAAAAGGGCGGACATTTCCTCTCCGCTCTTGAAGTAAAGTTCCGGCACATAACGCATCCGACGCTCGTCATGGATCATCGATCCGGTGCCGATGCAGATCATGACATCATGGGCCTCGTGATGGGAGCGCTCCAGAAAGTGGACATCGTTGGTCGCAACAAGGCCTAGTNNGGCGGCAGACTCTAGGGCTTTTGACGCCTGGCCGTTGCTTAGGCTCATGTTCACTTCCCCCTTGAGGCAACCGCTCAGAGCGATAAGGCCGGAGCTGTGTTTGGCAAGAATTTCCTTGTCCACCCTAGGCTTATAATAAAATCCCTCCAGATGGCTGGCAGTGCTGAGCTTCACCAGATTCCTGTATCCTTCGTCATTGGAAGCCAGCAGGGTCATGTGATATGCGGCATCCTTCCCCCCGTTTGACGTCTTCTTTTCCAGCATCGATCCCGGGGCCACGTAGATTTCGCATCCGATAATCGGTTTTATGCCTGCCTTTTCCGCCGCTTGGTAAAAGTCTACCGCGCCAAAGAGGTTCCCGTGGTCGGTCAGGGCAATGGCCGGCATTCCGAAGGAAGTTGCTTTTTTAATGAGCTCTTCCATCCGAATTGCACCATCCAGTAGCGAGTACTCGCTGTGGACATGCAAGTGAACAAACGGGGTCTGGGCCATCTAGCAAGACTACGATCGCTGTCAGTATCGGGCAAGCGCACGGGCTTGGCCCGTTGTGATTTATCTGGTGGTTTGGTTTGCCGCTATCACCTGGAGTCCTCGCAGAGTAAGAAGGGGGTCTACAATATCAATGGCTTTGCGGCCTCCTTTGTCGCTAGCGAGCCGGGCAACGAGTTCCGCATCACCTCCGGTTGCGATGACTGTGGGATGTCTGCCTCCGAAACACTCCCGAGTAATTCGTGTCACTACTTCTCTGACGATGCCTACAGCTCCGAGGAGAAGACCGATCTGGATACCCTGGCTGGTACTCTTGCCGATGGGGGATTGGATTTTCTGAATCCTGATGAGGGGGAGGAGGGCTGTTCTCTCGTGTAGAGCGGAGGCAGCAGTTGCTAGGCCGGGCGCAATGATGCCGCCAAGATAGTAACCTGAGGAGTCGATGACATCGAAGGTTACAGCGGTTCCGAAATCAACCACTATAGCGGGCAGCTTGCCCAGACTGACGGCGGCGGCGGCGTTGGCAAGACGGTCTGCTCCGATAGTGGCTGGCTTGGGATAACGAATTCTGACACGCGCTGTGGTATAATCGACCCAGAGGATCGGGCACATTAGTTGTTGCTGAAGCATCAAAGTGGCCTCCGGAACCACCGAAGAGATCACGGAACGGTCGGCCCTCGTTTTGAGCAATGTGGAGGCAGAGAGAGAGGCCGTTGGGATTTTCCAAACACGCCCCATAAAACCCTTTCTCACGAGAGCTATCTTCGTGAAGGAGTTACTGACATCGACTAGGAGGAGGCGTTCGACTGATTCGGCGGGTGCAATGGAAAGAATCCCTGATGTTGCAGATGCGTTCCTTCTGGGGACCTTTTCTGAGGTGCTTTTGCGCTTCAAGCGGCTGCTCCCGCTGAGTTGGCCAGATCTGCCTCTTCGGGAGGGAGGGCACCTTTGAAACGATTTTTGTCGATGGCTTTCATATAGGCCTCATGAGGGCTGATCGTGCCATCAAGCATTCTTGCCCAGATAGCGTCATCCATGAACTGCATACCCTCGGATTTTCCTGCGACAATCACATCCTGAAGTTTCTGCGTTGCCCCTTCTCGGATAATAGCTGCGACAGCAGGGGTGGCCTTTAGTATCTCGTTGATTGCTACCCGACCGGTACCATCAGCCTTCTTGAACAGAAGTTGGGCCACGACTCCGCGGAGTGAAGAGGCAAGCATGGTGCGCACTTGGGCCTGCTGTTCAGATGGGAATGCGTCAATCATGCGATCAACGGTCTTGCGGGCATTGTTGGTATGGAGAGTTCCAAAGACGAGAAGCCCCGTTTCCGCAGCAGTTAAGGCCAGTTGTATAGTCTCCAGATCACGCATTTCACCGACAAGGACGATGTCGGCATCTTCACGCAGTGCGGCCTTGAGACCGATTGCGAATGTGGAAGCGTGTTCAGGAACCTCACGCTGGGTGATGATGCTCTTTTTGTTGCGGTGAACGAATTCGATCGGCTCCTCAATTGTGACGATGTGACGTCCGTAGTTGGAATTAATATAGTCGATGAGAGCTGCGAGAGTGGTGCTCTTTCCGGAACCGGTCGGGCCGGTGACCAAGACGATCCCGCCTCGCATTTCGCCAAATTCCTTGATCACACTTGGGACGTTAAGCTCCTCAATCGTCGCGATCTTAGTCGGAATCAGACGGAAGACGGCTCCATACCCGTGTGCCTGTTTGAGATAATTGCAGCGAAAGCGGTTTTCCTCATCCATCTGGTAGGCAAAGTCGAGATCTCCAGCCTCCTCGAATCTCTGCCACCGTTGAGGAGAGCAAATTTCACTGAGCATGAAAGATATCTCCTCCTTGGTCAGGGGTTCTTCCCGGATGGGAACGATGTCTCCGTGACGTCGGATCTTGGGAGGTTGCCCCTCGGCGAGATGGAGATCTGAGGCTCCGCAGTCGATCAATACCTTAAAAAAATCGTCAATGTAGGCCATGGATTGTGAAATTAGTGTCCGACTATGATTTTCATCTGAGTTTTGTTCTCTGCGCGGTAAATCGCCTCTTCAGCGGTAATCAACCCCTGCTGATAGAGTCCAATAATCGAGTCATCCATGAGGATCATTCCTGCTTTGCGGCCTGTCTGAATGATGCCGGGCAGCATAAAGGTCTTTGATTCACGAATGACATTGGCGACAGCGGGCGAGTTCATCAGCAATTCCATGGCCACCACGCGGCCGTTGCCGTCCGCCCGAGGGATGAGTTGCTGGCTGATGATGCCGCGGAGGGATTCGCTTACCATGATGCGGATCTGGTCACGCTGGTCAGTCGGAAAGACATCGAGCAGACGGTCCAGAGTGCGGGCCGCGTTGCTTGTATGCAGGGTGCCCAGTACCAGATGACCAGTTTCGGATGCCGAGATCGCCAGTTGGATGGTCTCCAGATCACGCATTTCGCCGACCATGATGACATCGGGGTCTTCACGCAGTGCGCCGCGCAGCGCCGTCGCGAAGGATTGGGTGTGCATGTGGACTTCCCGTTGGGTGACCTGGCATCCCGCTGAAGGGATGAGATATTCAATTGGTTCCTCAAGGGTGATGATATGATCGTTGCGATGATTGTTAATCTCCTGGACTAGCGCAGCAAGAGTGGTGGTTTTCCCGCTGCCCATGGATCCGGTTACCAGAACAAGGCCGTTGTGGTATTGGGTGAGAAGCTTGAGCTGCTGGGGCATGCCGAGCTCATCAAGGGTGCGGAGATTCGTACTGATGATACGGCTTGCGATATCGTATCCCAGACGCTGGCGCACCACACTGACCCGGTAGCGGCCTTCCGCATTTGTATAGGCGAAATCTACGTCTCCTTGGTTATGAAGGCGTGCATGTTGCTGCTCGTTGAGGAATTCGTTGACCAAGCTCTCGGTATCCTGTGCCTTTAGTGGCGAGGCGTCCTCCCAGAGAGGGATCAGTTGTCCGTAGCGTCGGCAGGTGGGAGGGGAGGTCACACTCAGATGAACATCGGAGGCTTGCTGTGCCACTCCAAGGGAGAGATACTCGTCGAAGTGGATCGGAGGGGCTGCTTGGAGGGTGTCACTCATGGATGTCTGGTGATATTTACTGAGGGGTACTGCTCGATGAATACGTTATTAAAGTACCGTTGATTTACTCAACAGCAGGGGGGGGTTACTTCGGACGGTTTTTCCTGGCTAGGCCCGTCCGTGCAGTATTGGTGACAAATTCGAGCAGAATTGGCCGCAGAACAGGAAAGAGAAGTTTCGCTATCTCAAGAACAGCAGCGCCCCATCCTACCTTGGATAAAGTGTTTGCAGCCTTCGAGGCAGCCGTTGGAGATTCCGCAGTGGAAAGGGTGCTTTTTTCGGCTTTGCGAAAGGATCTACTGCCGCCAAAGATGGTGGTGATGAATCCCGTGACAACTGCTCCTCCAAGCCAGCGGAAGGGATGCTGCTTGACGGAGCTCCGAATACGCTGAGGAAAATCGAGTTCTGCCAGTAGTCCGCTATATTCGCGGGAGACGGCCATGCGGCTATCTCTCACGGCCTGAAATAGTCTTGGTGATGTTTTCATGGCCTGGGGTTATCAGCGGGAGTGGAAGGGGAGTTTTTTGCAAACTTGTTCAGGGCATCAAGATCACGCCGGATCTCTTCGGAAGTTCCTTCAAAGACGGGCGAATTACTTCTGAAGCGGAGGATCAGGAAGAGGATCAGGGCAAATATAATATGGCTGAGGGCCGCTGCCCCAAGTGCTGTGATCCAACTCCATCCAAACCAGATTGTCAGGAGGACAACGGCTGTCAGAACTAGGGCAAGATNNGCGATAAAGAGCGAAGCAATCAGAGCAATGATCAGAATTAACGACACAAGACTCCGTTGAATAAGCGAACGGGTCTCGTCCGCCGCGAGTGCCGTAATGGCAAGAATATGACTGATCAGCGCTGCTGTCAGACCAGTCAGCCTGGAGGCGATGCCCCCTGGTAATTCTTGTTCCCCCATGAATCAGTTATGTCTAGCTGAATGCTCCAAGGCCTCTGCTTTTTTTTATTGGTTTCTCCTCTAGCGTCGGCGGAGAAGCAGTCCCAGGATCACGCCGGCAGTAAAGGTGATTCCCACAGCTTTGAAGGGGTTATCTCGTACGTAATCTTCAGCCTGAACGGCCAGATCCTCAAACTGGGCCTTATACTCTTGGGCTGCTCCGGTTGTAAGATTGGCAACATCGGCGTACTTCTTGCGGGCCTGTTCCGAGAGATCGCCGTACTTGACCTTCGCCGTCTGTGAGAGATCCTCGTAAGTGGTAAGGGCTGCCTCCTTCAAATCCAATGCTGCCGCTTCCAGTTCTTCCCTGCTTGCAGAGTAAGCCGCACGGGCGCTGGTCTTAGCAGTTTCCGCAACTTCGCGAGCTGCTGCCGCTGTTGCCTCAAGTGCTTTTTTGGCATGTGCCTGGCTGCTTTCAAGTTTGTCTGCAGCCGAGATGGTGGGCTTTTCTTCAGTCATTGTAGTTTTGGGTATATGGTTGATTGGTGCTGCGTCTGTAAAAAGATCGCACAACCGTATCTCTTGGCAAGATTACATCATCGGTCACGATATTTTGATTTTTGCAAAAAAGCAGTGGAGTTGTAATTGGGGAGGGGGTATGCTCTTAAATGTTAGACGGAATTAATAATCCTCTTTTCTACAAGGATGCCGTGATCATTAAAAATTTCCAGATACTGCTTCTGACAGCGGTGATTTTTTTCCTGCCTAGACCAGGCTTTGCGGGAGTTGATACCAACAACCTCATCCTTGATGATCCCCTTTCTGCCACCTATGGAACAATCATTGCCGGGGCATATGGGGGGAAGTGCGTAGGTTATTTCCAACAGGCCACCACCATTTATTCAAGCTTTGTGACTGACGGGACAAATTATACGATCCTGAATGATCCTATAGCCGCAGGAGGAATACAAGTTGGCGGCATAAGTGGAAGCGGCATTTTTGGCAGCTACCTAGATAGCGGCAATAACGAATTTGGGTTTCTCACCAAAGACGAAACAAATTATGTTAGTTTCAGTGATCCCTTGGGGACGAGTGGTACTGGTACATCACTAGTTGGTGTTTCAGGCAGCAATGCCATAGGATACTTTGTGGACGGAACAGGAACAACTAACGCCTGGTATTTAAGCGGGACAAATTATTTGACCCTTTTTGACCCGGCTGGAGTTACCAGTACCGTGATAGGGATATCAGGGATTGGCTTGGTCGGAAATTATCAGGATTCCTCAAACAACAATTATGGTTATTTCTTTGACGGGACAAACTACACCAGCATTGATTACAGCATTGGAAATTCTAGTATTTCTCCAGGGACTACTTTCATAACTGGAATATCTGGGGGGACGGTTGTTGGGTATGCTTCTGATCAGACCTCAGTCACTCATGGTTTTTTGTGGGATGTTCCAAGTGGAACCTACACTCCGGTCGATGATGATTTAGCTGTTGGCGGAACTGTCATTAGTGGCATTTCCGGCATAGATGTCGTTGGCAACTATATCGATGGATCAGGANNGCTTTCTGACGACTGATGAGTCTTCCTATGCAATAATCGACGATCCGCTCGGCATCTCAGGCAGTGATGTGCTGGGAATCGGGCAGGGAACACTTTATGGAACCTACAGCGACAGTAATGGTGTTTCCCATAACTTTATCACTCCCGACGGAGTAAATTACACAACGGTTGACGGTCCGCATAACGGAACACTCTTGATTGCTATGTCAGGTAGCAATGCGACGGGCACCTATTTGGACATCGCAGGAAACACCAACTGTTTCTTTTATNNCCCTCCAAAATCAGCTTATGGAGCGGGTATGGTGACGGGCATTTCAGGAGTTAATGTAGCGGGTGATTTTGCTGATAGTAAAGGAACGCTACATGGCTTTTTTGTTGATGGAACGAACTACACCATAATCAACGGCCCCTCTAACGGCGCTCTTGCAGGTATTTTTGGAATTTCGGGAAATACAGTTGCAGGAGCATACACCAACTCTATTTCGGGCAATGTGTTTGGTTTCCTGACAACCAATGGCATTGC
>PLEU01000099.1:0-628 GCA_003136515.1 Spartobacteria bacterium | reverse complement strand
AGGAACCAATGTCGGAATCAACACGGTCAACGGCATATCTGGAACCAATGTCGTTGGAACCTACTTGGATACCAACACAGGCAATACCTATGGATTTGTAACAGGTGATGGAGTCAACTACACGCTGATCTACGGCCCTGGAGGAACCAATGTCGGAATCAACACAGTTAGCGGCATATCTGGAACCAATGTTGTCGGGACCTTTACAGATAGTAATAGTATTTCTCATGGATTCTTATCCAGTGGAACCGTCTATTCCACGATCGATTTTCCCTGCTCCCAATTGGGGGCTACAGTTTTTAATGGCGTTTCAGGAAATATGATATTCGGGGGGTTCACCGACACCAACGGCCTCACGCATGGATTTATTATCCAAAGAGCCATTCAAAGTTTCACCCTTCCTACGCTTCCCTCTCAGACATTCGGAATTCCTTTCCCATCCACCAATCTTGTAACGACAAATACCCTGGGTCTTCCTCTTACCTATACTGTTACCGGTCCAGCCACACTTTCAAATAATACACTGATTTTTACAGGTGCAGGAACCGTTACTCTTGTCGCAAATCAACCCGGGAACATTTATTATTATGCGGCATCACCAGTCACCAGCACGATCACGGTGGCGCCA
>PLEU01000062.1 GCA_003136515.1 Spartobacteria bacterium | reverse complement strand
CGGGGCGTAGCTCAGCTTGGTAGAGCGCTTGGTTTGGGACCAAGAAGTCGCAGGTTCGAATCCTGTCGCCCCGAGATTTTTCTTCATTCCAGCAGTGCTTTCCAAGGGTGGGAGATCACGAAAGGATTTACACGCCAGCTGTTTCCTGCGAGTTTCACCCCCTGATAGTTTTCCTTCATGGCAAGAGACCTTTTTCAAAAATGCCGCGACTATAGCGACTCTGCGGATGCCCGGGCACAGGGGTTTTACCCCTACTTCCGTTGCATCGAGGAGAGCTTGGGCAATCACGTGATTTGCGAAGGGGAGAGCAAGATCATGATCGGCTCTAATAATTATCTCGGCCTCGCTCAGGATCCCAGGGTGATCGAGGCCGCCTGTGCCGCCACTCGGAAGTTCGGGGCAGGTTGTACCGGCTCACGTCTGCTCAATGGCACCATCTCGCTGCATAACCAGCTGGAGGAGGCCCTGGCAGATTTTCTTCAGAGGGAATCCGTTCTACTTTTCTCCACCGGATTTTTTGCCAATCAGGGTGCTCTTGCCGCACTGACCGAATCGGATGATGTGATTCTCTGCGATCGGGAAAATCACGCCTCTATTATTGAGGGGTGTCAGGTCTCTCCCGCGAAGCTCGTTCCCTACCGGCACAACTCGGTCGACGCGCTTCGCAACCGTCTGAAGAGGGTTCCCGAAGAGGCGGGTAGGCTCGTCATCATGGATGGTGTCTTCAGTATGTCGGGGGATATTGCCGATCTTCCACCGATGGTGCAGGCGGCAAAAGAATACGGGGCCGTCATGTATGTCGATGAGGCCCATTCGCTTGGTGTGCTCGGCCCCCAGGGGCGCGGCACGGTGCATCATTTCGGCCTGAATAATGAGGTCGATATTGTGATGGGAACCTTCTCCAAATCACTCGGCTCCATGGGTGGCTTCATCGGAGGCTCGCGGGAGATGATTGAGTTCCTGAAACACAAGGCACGCTGCTTTATTTTCACTGCATCACTGGCTCCCGCCGTGGTGGGTGGAGTGCTCAAGGCTCTTGAACTGATGCGTGCCGAACCGGAGCGTATTGAACTTCTCTGGCGCAATACGCGCAAGATGCACGAGGGATTCAAGTCCATCGGATTCAAGATCGGTTCCACCCAGACACCGATTGTACCTATCCTGATCGGAAGTGAGGCAAAGGCCTTCACCTTTGCCCAGAGACTCTTTGAAGAGGGGGTATTTGCCACTCCGGCAATCTATCCCGCCGTCCGCTATGGGGAGGCGATTGTCCGAACCAGTTTCATGTCCAGCCATACCGAGGAGGATCTCGATAAGGTGCTGGACATCTTTGCCCGAATTGCCCGAGAACTTGGCACCTTTGATGACCCAGCATACACAGAACCAGGCCGCCGTCGGAACGTATTCGATTTTGCCCTGCCGGAGCACGGCGGAGCTTCGCAAGTTCGAACAGATTCCGGAACTTCTTCACGCAACGGATCCGAGCTTCACGCCGCCGTTTCCGGGTAGCGTCGTCAAGCTCATTGATCCGAAGTCGGTCTTCGTGCACAAGCACGGAGAGATTTATCCACTGATCGCCTTTCGTGATGGCAAACCGGTGGGGCGTATCGCCGCAATCATCAACCGGTCCCACAACAGCTACAACAACGACTCGGTTGGATTTTTCGGATTCTTTGATTCCGTGAATGATCCTGTTGTTGCGAAGGGGCTTGTTGATGCTGCGGCTGCCATTCTTCGGGAGAAAGGACTCTCCTCCATGCGCGGGCCGTATAATCCTTCGATCAATGACGACTGCGGAATTCTGACCGAGGGTAACGAACGCCCCTCCTTTGTCTCCATGCCGTGGAACCCCTCCTATTATGCCGCCCTTGTCAAAGCGGCGGGATTGGAAAATATCCGCACCCTCTATGCATGGGAGGTTCCCCTTCAGCGGGAGACGCCCGAGCGGGTCAACAGGATCGTCGATCGGATCAAGAAGCGGAATAAGGTGACGGTGCGTCCGATTGACATGAAGAATCTCAAAAAGGAGATGGAGATCATCCACCGTCTTTACAATGTGACTCTGGATCGTAACTGGGGATTCTATCCGATTGCTCTGGAGGATTTGCTTCACGCGGCGGACGACCTCAAGGCGATTGCCAATCCCAATCTCATTCTCTTTGTCTGTGCTGATGGTCGCGAAGTCGGCTTCTCGCTTGCGCTCCCGAATGTGAACGAAGTCTTTCACGCATCGCGCGGACGCAAGGGAATTCTCCGCTTCCTGGAAATGGCCCTGCGGTTGCAGTTCCAGAAAATCAAAACCGACCGTCTCTGCGTCATGGGCGTGGAGCCCGCTTACCGCGACAAGGGGCTGAGCGCGCTGCTTTTCTTTGAGAGCTTCCGTGTAGCCAAGGCCGGATACGAGATTTCCGAGGTCTCGTGGGTCGAGGCAAACAATGTTGAGATCCTGGAGGGGGCCGCGCTCATGGGTGGTCATCGCTCCCGTACGTACGAGCTCTTCGAGAAGCCACTGGCTTAGCAGGGATCCCGACTCACTCAGGAAAACTGTGGAACTGCTGATCACCGGCTCCACCGGGTTTGTCGGGCGGAATTTGCTGTTGCGCCTGCTTGCTGAGGAAAGATGGAACCGCTGGGGGAAAATTATTCTCCCTGTTCGTGATCCTGAGAAGCTCCGCGTTCAACTTGCGGGCGAGGGGATTGAAATCAGCGCGCCCGGTGGTCGCCTCCAGATTTGCCAAGTCTCTGGCGATGCCTGGGAGCTTCCCCCCTCGATTCGGCCTGATCTTGTGATCCATGCGGCAGGGCGGCTTTTTGGGAGAGATCGCAAAGAGTATTTTAAGACGAATGTGGAGGGGGGCTTGAATCTTGCGGCGCAGCTTCCCGAAGGCACGCGCATGATTCTGCTTTCCTCGCTGGCCGCGGGAGGGCCGACGCCGGATGGAGGGGAAGCGCGTATCATCGGAGATGAGGACGTGCCGGTTTCTTTCTATGGAGCTTCCAAGCTGGCGATGGAGCGGGAGCTGCGAGCGATGCTGGGTGAACGACTGCTCGTGCTCCGGCCTCCGATGGTGCTGGGGCCACGGGATGCGGCGACGCTGCCGCTATTTCAAATGGCCGGGGGATGGCTGCGTGTGAAGCCAGGCTTTGCACCGAAACAGTATAGCTGGATTGCCGTGGATGATCTTTGCGAGGCAATTCTTATCGCTGCCTCCTCACCATGGCCGCGCAATCAAAGCCGCCTCTTCTATCTTGCAAGCGGGGGAGTCATTACTGATACGCAGCTACTCGAGACAGCGGCAGAAGTCATCGGTTGCAAGGGAGTGACGCTGCCTCTCCCTCAAGCACTCATCCAGGTTGTCGCGCTTGTGCTTGATTCAGTTCCCTCATGGCGCGGGGCGGTGCCGAGTCTTGGACGGGATCGCGTGAAGGAAATTTTGCCGAATCGCTGGGTTGCTGATGGCAGAGATTTTTCCGAGAAGTTTAAATGGCAGCCCGGACGCGATCTTTCCAAGACCTTGGAGGAGACGGCGAAATGGCTGCGCGAGCAGGGGAAGATTTAGAGCGGTTTAAGTAATTCTCTAGCCATTCTTTGTCTGGCGATCCTCCCGGATCAGCCATCCCCCACCCGCCTCTTGCTGGTTTGCAAGTCTCTTGTCTTCAATCCTGTTCATCCTGTCCAATTGCCTATTTGGATTAATGGGAAAGCAGGGGAGGTCCCTAGTATTGTCGTTTTTTTCGGCATCCGAGTGCCCTTGCCAGAGACTTCAATGATTTTCTAAAGAACTTCGATACCAAGGACTTACCCTATTTCTATGAATCTTATTGTTCATTCATCTATCGTTGTATCCAATGATAATGCAGTACAATTGATTCGTTTAAAACTTCCCATAAAATATTTAGAATTAATTAAGCGAAATGGTGCTAAGGTGTTCCCTGTGATGCGTCCCGGGTTTATTTCATTTATTTATGGCATAATCCATCGAATTATTAACATTTGGTCATTGAAAAATAAAGTATGTCAAAAAATATATATTGGCTAATCATCGTTGTGCTTTTTACAACAGGTTGCGCAAGTGTCAGAATGCGTAATGCTGTTCCCATGGATCTTTTAGATAAAACGGAGGTGCCCGGTTTTCAGGATATTAGATCGCTCGACGGTCAAACTAATAATTTTTCCGGGAAGGATAGGGTCACTTTATTTAATCAAGAAAATGGAAAAGATAAAAAAGGTTCGATAGGGATAGCTAATATTAATCATCATTATGCCGTTCTTGCTATTTCTGGGGGAGCGGCCAATGGTGCATATGCGGTAGGGTTGCTTAATGGTTGGACGAAGCAAGGTTCACGCCCCGTTTTTAAAGTGGTTACAGGTGTTAGTACAGGGGCTATCATCGCACCATTTGCATTTTTAGGAAGCGGGTACGATGAAAAATTAAAGGATTTTTATACTAAATTTTCAACTAAAGAAATCATGCAGAAAAACGGATTGCTGCAGATCCTTTTTGGAGATTCTATCATGAGTGATCGCCTCTTAAGGCGCCTTATTGAAAAGAATTTTGATGGACCATTATTAAAAGAAATTNNGCCCGTGTATTTTGATGTGGAAGTTAATCATAAGAAATACGATGAGATGCATGTGGATGGAGGTGTCTCTAAACAGGTTTTCTTCCCTTATAATGTTTTGCAAGGTTTCGGAAATTCGATGATTAAAAGTGATATCGATATATCCAAGATAAAATACAGGATTTATGTTATCATGAATGGTTATGTCGATCCTGTTTGGAGACAAGTACCTGACCATGTTTTTGCTATTGCCAGCCGTACCATTGAAACTTTGACAAAGACCCAAGAAATAGGAGAAATATACCAATTATACGATTTTACAAGAATGAGGAATGGAGATTTTAACCTAGCTTATATCCCTTCCTCATATGTCCCCAAGACTAAAGAATTGTTTGATCTTCAAGAAATGCAGTCACTTTTTAATTTAGGATATACCCAAGCGCTGCGAGGGTATGATTGGAAAAAAGAACCTCCCGGGTTAAATGAATAAAATATGAGAAGTATGTTACAAATGCGAACATGAGTCAGGCGACATGAAAAGCCCATAGAGCCTTGATCTGGGGTTGGTAGCGGTGTGGCAAGCGGCAGGAAACATCAAAATGTCCATGCCTATCCGGTTAACACC
>PLEU01000075.1 GCA_003136515.1 Spartobacteria bacterium | reverse complement strand
GTTCAATCAGATCGACAGTGCGCGCCGTCTCCTCGATGCGCGTACCCGCTTGCACGCGGACATGCATGTCAAATCGTCCAGCATCGACTGAAGGAAAGAAATCCTGCCCGAGAAAAGGAAAAAGAAGGAAGGAAAAACAGACGAAGCCGAGAACAATTGTGATGAGGGTTTTTGGATTATGAAGGGAGAGTTCAAGAAATTCCCTATATCCCTCGCGGAAGCGATCAAAACGGCGCTCAAAGCCGCGCTGAAANNTACATCGCCAGGGTCGGCACCAGAGTGCGAGAAAGGATGTACGAGGCCAGCATCGCGAAGATCACCGCCTCCGCAAGCGGGGTGAAGAGGAATTTGGCGACGCCGGTCAGGAAAAAGATCGGAACGAATACGATGCAGATACAGAGCGTTGAGACGAAGGCCGGTATGGCGATCTGGGCCGCACCATCGCGGATGGCGACGAGTGCTACCTTCCCCTCGGCAAGATGACGGTCGATATTTTCGATTGTTACAGTGGCGTCATCCACAAGGATGCCAACCGCCAGCGCCAAACCTCCGAGCGTCATGATATTGATCGTCTGCCCAAGTGCAGAGAGTGCGACCAGAGAAGTGAGAATCGAGAGGGGAATGGAAATCGCGATGATGAGCGTGCTTTTCCAATCCCCTAAGAAGAGAAGTATCATCAGTGCGGTGAGACAGGCCGCGATAATTGCCTCCCGCACGACGCCTGAGATGGCGCTTGTGACAAAGATGGATTGATCAGTGAGTACGGAGAGGACCGCATTGTCGGGCAGCAGTTGCTTGAGCAGAGGAATCTTGGCCTTTACCCCCTTCACGATGTCGAGGGTGGAGGCATCGCCGGTTTTCTGGATATCGAGCATGGTGGCGCGCGAACCGTTGAAGCGGACAATGTTGGTCTGGGGGGTGCTTCCGTTGTGAATATTGGCGACATCCTTGAGTAGAAGCGTCGTGCCGTTGGGGAGCGTCTTGATCGGAAGGTTGTTGAGTTCCTCAATGGTGGTGGGACTGGAGTTAAGCCCGACCTGGTATTCAAATTCCCCCACTTTTATCGTGCCGGAAGGGAGGATCAGATTCTGCACATTGATTGCATTCACAACATCTTCCGGTACTAGTCCGTGCGCCTGGAGAGCCTGATAATCAAGATCGACGGCAACTACGCGGGATCTGCCGCCGTAGGGATAGGGGACGGCTGCACCCGGCACGTTGATTAGCTGGACCCGTGCTGTATTGAGCGCTAGATCATTGAGCTGCTGCTCGGAGAGTCCCCTGCCACCGAGTCCAAGACGAACCACCGCTACATTTGAGGCCGTATAGCTGATGACCAGCGGAGGCGTCGTGCCCTGCGGGAGTTGCTTCAGAATGGCCTGCGATACGGAGGTCACCTGGGCAATAGCCTTGGCCAGATTGGCCGTCGGCTGCATGAAGATCTTCACTACTGCGATACCGTAGAGCGACTGGGATTCTATGTGCTCGATATTATCGACGGTTGTAGTGAGCACCCGCTCGTAGGGAGCAGTAAGGCGTATTTCCACTTGGTCCGGAGACAGCCCTGAATAGTTGAAAATTACTGAGACAACCGGGATATCAATCGAGGGGAAAATATCCTTCGGAGTGGAGAGAATGCTTAGCACTCCGCTGATCAGGATCAACAAGGCCAGCACTATAAACGTGAGAGGGCGCCGGAGGGCGAGATCAACAATCCACATAAGGCTTGATTACTATGATAGGCGCCACGCTACCGCTGTCACGGGAAAGGTCATAGTCAACGACCCATCCTCATTTTTTACCTTGAAGGAGAGATTGTCGCTCCTGAGATCATCAGCGAGCATCTGAACCAAATTTTCCCTACTAACCTCTTCTGGGAAAGAAGAGGCGATCAGATTTTGCACATCCACTTCCAGCCCGAACTCAATGACATCGGGCTTCTTCAGGTTATGTTCTTCTCCCAGAAGACTCAGTTCCTCAAGTGTCAAAGCCGAAGTATGTGAGGGATCACGGAGACGCTCGAAACAGTCATAGGCGTTGCGTTTTTGGGCTTCCGGGGTTACATCGACCACAATTACTTTTCCTCCGCATCGAGTTACCCGGATCATTTCGGCAAAGGCTGCCGCAGGATGTTCGAGATGATGGAAGGCATAACGACTCACTGCCACGTCGAAATGTCCGCTGGGAAATGGCAGAAAGGTCATATTCCCCTGGAGGAAGGAGGCATTCATAATGCCGGATTTGGAGGCGTTTTCCGCCGCCAGTTTCACCATGGCTGGAGTCAGATCCACTCCATTGATCTCACCTACAAACTCTGCAAGGTAGAGGCTTACTAGTCCGGGGCCGCAGCCTGAATCGAGTACCTTTTCATTGCCAGAAAAACTACCGAGTTCACGGAAAACTTCAAAGGAGCGACTTTCCGAATGTGCCGCCATTTCGGCAAAAGGACGTGACTGTCTCGTGAACTGGGAAACGATTTCCAGTTGATGGGCTGATGATTCCACTTTTCACCTATGACTCATTGAACTCATTCTGTCTTGCGGCACTCGGTCAATTTTTGTTGTTAATCGGACATGAATCGCCGACTAACGTCTCAGGAGACAAGGAGTGCCTTGCGTTCACTCGGGATCGAACGCCCTTTTGCATGCACCTTTGGGGTGGTGGATTACCCGGAAGATCGTCGCTATGACTTTCACCGACATCAGCAGCACCAGCTTCTTTTTCCGGTCTCGGGACTCCTTTTCATCGAGACCAAGACCAATTTCTACGTGGTTTCGCCCCAAATAGCACTTTGGATTCCAGCGGGGCTGAGTCACGCAACTACCACGATGAGTGCCAAGACCTTGTCAGCCTTTTTAAGCCCTGCGGATTTCGAAAACATCTCAGACGCTCCCGTCATGGTGCGTGTTACTTCTCTCCTACACCAGGCGTTGAGGCATAGCGTGGAACATCTTGGGAATGATTGCGGATATTCCGACGCGCTTTTCCGGGTGATTCATGGGGCTGCCAGTGAGAATGTTCTGGAAGGTTCTTTGCCATTGCTGCCCGTGGGTTCTTCACAGGGTCTGAAGCGCACCATTGATGCCATCATGCAGGAACTTCCCACAATCTCGGTAAGAACGCTGGCTTTGAGTACTGGCCAGAGCGAGAGGACAATGAGGCGAAGATTTCTCAGGGAGCTCGGCATGGGCCCCGAACTCTTTATACAGCGGGCACGACTAATTCGGGCGATGCAGCTTTTAATGGGCGGAAATCAAGAATCGATCATCGAGATAGGGCTGGAGGCGGGGTATTCCAACCACAGTGCCTTCACCTCTGCCTTCCGAAAACTGACAGGAATGACGCCGAGTGCATTCCGAAAAGGGAGTGTTGCGAGCGTTTCCTTAGAAAAACGACTATAACATCCGTTCCAGGAATGATGTGCGGTCAAAAAGTGCAAGATCACCNNTCGCCCGTTCCCAGAAAGCGGGGCTGGATGCCTGTCTCTCGAGCGATGGCAACCGCTACCCCACCTTTTCCAGAGCCGTCAAGCTTGGTCAGCACAAGGCCGGTGAGTCCAGTGGCGGAATGAAACTCCCGTGCTTGCACGACGGCATTGCTCCCCGTCGTGGTATCGACCACCAAAAAAACCTCGTGGGGTGCGGCAGGATCGAGTTTGGCCAAGGAGCGCTTCACCTTGGAGAGCTCCTG
>PLEU01000021.1 GCA_003136515.1 Spartobacteria bacterium | reverse complement strand
CGAGCCAGATGTTTGTATCAAGGACTGCTTGGAGCATTTCGAGCGTATCGCCACTTCCTGCAAGGTGGTGGGCGATGATGAGGGTCGTGAAGCCGATAATTGCCGCACAAATGGAGCCGATCCCATCCTTGAAGATCCTCTCGAGGATCAGTCCGATGATGACCGTACCCCATCCGATGAAGATTGCCGAGGAGTAAAGGTTGGTTACCGGAGGGCGTCCCTGAAGATACATGCGGGAAAAAAGGCCGAAGCTGTGAACCGCTAGGGCCAGCAGGATCACCCAGAATGCAGCTTTATTGAACTCTTTGGTACAGCAGAGCCATGAAATACAGATGAGTAGAAAGGCCAGCACATAGAGACCCATGGCCTGATAGAACGGCTCGAGTTGGTTAAACACGAATTCANNTTAAATCCTCCGACATCACCCGAGTGAAATGCGTCGCCGATTCGGGCGTAGTAACTGCTCACAATGTCTATCTTTCCGGTAGATACCGATTGAAGTAGGCTAGCTCCAATCGGGATCCATTTCTCATGATCATTTGTGGTCCCTGAATCCTTAGGCACTGGGAGAATATAAGCCATTTCCGCCATGGTTTCATACTGATTGAAATATTGGGCGAAGAGATCAAAAGCATGCTCATCAAAACTCTCGTTTTTGGAACGCTTCACGGTCGCATCAAGTCCCGAAGGCACGACTCGCTCGAAGGATTTGATTTCCTCAGAAAAATCTGTGGTCTCGTCCGGATAGAGGCTGTTTTTAAGTCGCTGATATAGCAGCAGGGAATTGCGGAGGTTTTGAATGGCGATCTGGTAGGGCGTGCGCTTTGCAGAAGGGACATCCTCACCCTTTTGACCTTGTTCATTGATTTGATTAAGGTAGGGCGAGAGCATCGAAAAACTGAAATATTTGCGCTCATTCTGACGCCATCCGAATAGCCCCAGCACATCGGGGTTGTTAATCACAAAGGAGGGGTAGGAATCGGCGAGAGGTGCATTAAAGAAGAGATCGAGAAGCCATTTATCCGCATCGATTTTTCGTCCATCCTCCAAAACTAGCGCTTGTTTTCCATGGATGATGAAAAGGGTGTTTCGGGCAATGGTATCGATTGGCTTTAGGCGCCCCTCAGACATCACCGGGATCTTAACGAAAGCGGCGACGTCAAAAGTGCCCGTCTTGTTTGTCGGTATCCACGAGTTCGCGACAAGCCAGACTACGGCGCAAAGCAGGGCTATCCATGGAATGGAGCGCTTCATGATGCTGTCAATAGGTTGCGTCGACGTGAAAATGTATAGAGATGGGATCCGAACTGGAGAAGCAACCCGGCAGCGATTACGATACAAGCAAGGTAGGGTGCAACGAAGACCGGATTATGGACGACTTCAAGAATGGTGGCGGTATCATCCGGTTCGAATCCGGACTGAAAATATGTATTTCCGCGATATCTCAGAGGATGGTTCATGTAGATAAGCACCTGCCTGTCCTCTTTTTGACTTGGATCGATGAGTGTGATGGTACTAGTAAAATTCTTTGCGATCTCGGTTCCGGGAAAATGCTCATGTGTAAATTTTTGTAGCATCAAAGTGTAGGGCATGTAATAGCGCTTGAGCCTCAGGGCGATGCTCCAGTTCTTCCCTCCGTAAGTGAATGTCTGGGGTTGGGAGATTTGGTCGGAAACAAGCCAGGAACCCAAAGCGGGGTTATCCTTCGAGTCAGTCTGCTGTAGTGGTAGTATTTCAATAATGGCACTTTCAGAGTCGCGCTTATTTTCTGCTGTTGCGTGTGGAAGTGCCTCAACAGAGAAGAGACGTCCTTCTCCCCGATTCGCTGGAGACTGACCCACTTCGTTGGCTTTCGAAGAGGGGGTCAGCCGCGAATTTTGATAAAATTGATGCACAAGGATACGAAACGGGAGGCTTTCATGCTCGATGGCTTCACCAGTTTTTAGTTTCACATCTGGAATTGATGTGACCTGATCATACTTGTTGTTGGATTGGTCAATAACAGCCAGTTCCATGGTACGCCCGTCCTCCGAGTAATCTCTGGTTTCCCCGGGAGCCAAACGCATGAAGCTCTCCGTTGCAAATAGGTCGGTAAAAAGACCTCCCGCAAGCATGATGATGAGTCCTCCGTGGATGAGTTGGATTCCGAGCTTGTGCCGTGTCCAACGAAATCGACGTAAATGCGCTGCAATGAGATTGATGAGCAAGATCGCTCCAATGAGATGCCCGCCGGGAAAGACAGGAATACTCCAACCCTGTGATCCCAGAGGCCACATAATGATAAGACTCTGAAAAAAACGTGTCTGAACATCATGCCCTCCAAGGTTCACCTGGGCAATCGTGCCGAAAAATACAAGCACAATGGCTGCACCAAGGGAGACAATGGTGAGCCTGAGAGAGGAGAGAAAATTAAAAATGTTTCGGAGCATGAAGTTCAGGGGCGCAGGCTAACTGATCGGAGAAATTTGATAAAATGCTCCTTCTCCATCTCGGGGATTGATCCCGAGGCAGTAAGTTTAAAAAACCAGCACCGTTCAGCGTTTCTGATCCATCCAGCCAGTAAGTCTCCCTGAGGGCTCTGGAGATCCACCATGAGAATTCTGCCGCTTTGACACTGTATCGGTAAAACCAATGTTCTCAGTTCTTTAGCGTTGGCAGCCGGGAGTCCGATCTGTTGTCGCCAGCGGTTGACGTTCTCCAGATCGCCTCCTCCATCACCTTCAAACGTGACGACCGATACGTCTGCACGCGCATTCCCCTCAAGCGAAACTTCAAAATTGGCATATCGCATTGCCGATGGGGGGGAAGGCTTCCACTCTTTAGGGGTCTGCCAGTGAATCAGGGCCTCAGACTCCTCAGCAGGAATGCTTGGCAAGGCTCTTGTCGGGAGCGCGCTCCTGTTAATTTGTGTTCCCGAGGCATCGGGTTCGGAGGTTGGAGTCGTTGGTTTGCAGACGCGGTAAACCGNNGCACAATCCCGCGAGCAGAATCAGTGCGAAGCACAGAGGCTGGCATCGCCATTTCACTCGATTGGCATCATACCACATGCCTGACTTTCATGAGTAGCTTGTAGACATGCCCTCTTTATTGCGTGCGCATGGAGGTGCGGTATGCTGTCGGCGACATCCCCGTATGTCGCTTGAACACGGCGTTGAATTGGGGGATGGAGCCGAATCCAGAAGTGAAGATCACGTCAGAAATTCTCAATCCGGGTTCAAGGAGGAGCGACTTCGCTTTTTCGACCCTCACCCGTGACGTGTACTCCGTCATCGTCATGCCTGTAGCCTTCTTAAATATCTTAAAGAAATGGAACCGGCTTACATGGACATGTTTTAAGACCTGTTCCAGCGAAATAGAGGCGTCGTAGTGGGAAAGGATGAATTTTTTGGCGTTCCTTACCGCGATGTGCTCCATCTCCGTGTGGGTCATGGAATGGCGGGTCGCATCCTCTTGAAGATGCCTTGCAAAGACATGGAGTAGTTCCGTAATAGCTTCAAATTTTTCCGACGGGACAACTTGGGTTTTGAAATAAGCCCTTTTTGCCTTAGCCTTCCAATCCTTACTCGATCCTTTCCCAAGTCTTTTTGCCAACATTTCAAAATCGAGATTAGAACGCTCTTTCTCAAAAATGTGACTACTTACAAGCGTTCCCACATGTCTTCTTCCGTTGAGAACGGGCACCACGACTTCGGATAGTCCCGCGAAGCAACGGTTCCGCAAGGGTGAGAGGCTATTATCAACTTTCCCGATCAGTTTCTTTTGTTCCGCTGCACACCCCTTGGATCCAAGGGCCGTTTCACCGACCATTGAACAGATAGAGCCCTTGGAATTTTCAGCGTTGAGGCAGAGATGTTTTTTATCCGGGGGAACTAATTGGAATTCCACACCTGTGGCCTGATGAAAGGCATCCTCATATCGCGAAAGGAGCGGAAGACTAGCCAATTGATCGAACCCGGATTGAGCTGGCCCCTTCTCTTCCGTTACATTGCATTTACCTTGGAAAAGTGCCTGCGCTTGCTTAGAACCAGTCAGTGGTCGGCGAGTCCTGCTTCCAACGTTGTTGATTTTGCCCATGTCTATCTTTAAATCTAGAATCTTTTCAGTTTGAGGGCAAGCAACGTCACTCTTATGGCATCTCATTGCGTGGGGAAAATCTCAAGTCCCTTAAGGTCCCGTAGGATCCAGCAGCCAATGCTTGGCGTTCACTCTGATCTCGTGGCATGCTCAGAATGATGGACAAAGAGCTATACCAAGCGGTCCTTCTTCAGCACTCCAAGTGCCCAAGGAATTTCGGACTTATGGAGGACTCCACTCATCGCTCGGAGGGTCATAACGCGCTTTGCGGTGATGAGATTTCCGTGACCTTGAAAATTGAGAAGGAGGTGGTTAGCGAGGTCAAATTCACCGGGAGCGCCTGCGTGATCTGTACCGCTTNNGTCCAACAGGTTTCGTCTTATGACCCAGTCCGGTGCAAACCAAGATTTGCCGCAGAAGTTGGAGATACTCGCGGGTGTGTACCACTTTCCCCAGCGCGTGAAATGTGCGGTGCTGCCCTGGGAAACACTTATTCAGGCCATCGAATCTCCCGTTAGTTAGGTCTGAATATTTTCACATCCATGATCTTGATTTGCTATCAGGTTACTGCGCTGGATAGTCTCATTGGCATCTCCTGTGGGAAGGGTTCAATGGTGTTACCAACAAGATCGAATCGGGGCCACTGCTGGCGGACATAATGTGCCTCCCTGCGGACAAATGCAACTCAATTAACGTGGTGAGCCGATCGAAAGTTAACGAAGGAGGCGCGTCTGATGAGACTTTCGGCCGTCGATGTCTCTGCAATTCAATCCTGGCTNNTGACTGCGAGAGACCACGTTGTAAATGTCTGGGCATTTTTAAAGCCTCAGACTCGCAATTATACTGCGATATAAGTCGTTGAGCCTTTACTCTCATAAACCATGCTTTGTGAGACTAGGGTGAGAGCCTTCTGATTTTCCAATTTACTCCCTCGAGCAAATAGCAAAAGCGGTCGTGGAGTCTGTCCTGACCGCCCTGCCAAAATTCAAAACGATCGGGAACTACCCGGTATCCGCCCCATCCCTCGGGTTTGGGAACTTCACCGCCTGAGAACTGAAGTTTGAGTTTTTCAAATTTGTCCAAGAGAATTTGTCGCGAAGGAATAGTGGCGCTCTGATCAGAGACCCAAGCTCCAAGTCGACTGCCAAAGGGACGACTCAAAAAATAGGAAAGTGATTCCGAAACGGTGATTTTTTCTACCCTCCCGGAGATCTCCACCTGCCTCGCCATTGAAATCCAGGGAAAAAGCAGGGACGCTTGGGGGTTTTCCTTGAGTTGCCGGGCCTTACGACTGCCATAGTTGGTGAAGAAAACGAAGCCACGGTCATCGTACGCTTTCAGCAGAACCGTCCTGCAGGAAACATGGCCTAATGAATCGGCCGTTCCAAGCGTCATCGCATTCGGTTCCGGAATTTCAACTCTCTGTGCCGCTTCGAACCACACCCGAAATTGATTGAACGGGTCGGGGGCCAGATCCTGCTCACTCAGTGGCTCTTGATCGTAATTACGGCGCAGATCGCGAATGCGTTGTTCAGACTGCATTTAGAAAGCATAATGCGGACCCGAAGTGCAGGAAATACGATTCAGGAAGCTGGAAACTGATTTCTGTGCGGGATAGAGTTGGAAGGCTGGAGCTACATCAAATCCGTGCTCAGTTCCCCTTTCTGCGGGAAAGTAACAACGATTATCCGCTGATTTATCTAGATAATGCTGCCAGTTCCCAGAAACCAGCGAGGGTTATAAGCAGAATCACCCGATTTCTTGAAACTGAATATGGCAATGTTCACCGTCGTATCCATTTATTGAGCGAGAGGGCCACAGCTGCCTTTGAGGGCGCCCGCAGGGAACTCGCAGAATTTTTCCATGCCAATGATCACGGTGAAATCATCTTTACTCGCGGCACGACGGAGGCTGTTAACCTATTTGTCAACTGTTGGGGTCTCAAGAATGTCAAATCAGGCGACATCATCCTGCTTACCGAGATGGAGCACCACAGTAATTTGCTTCCCTGGCAGCATCTCGCAAAGATCACCGGTGCGATTGTTAAGTATGTCCCTGTTCTGGAAAATGGCTCATCCCTTGATCTGGATGCTGCTTTGAGGCTTCTCAAAGAGAAGCCCAAGATCTTTGCCTTTGTCCATGTGCCAAACACCTTGGGCTTGGAAAATCCAGCACGGATACTTTGCCGTCTTGCGCAAGAGGCTGGTGTAATCACGTTCATCGATGGAGCTCAGAGTGCCGGTCACCAGAGCGTAGATGTACAGGAAATGGGGTGTGATTTTTTTGCCTGCTCTGCCCATAAGATGTGCGGTCCTAGCGGTATCGGCGCCCTCTGGGGGCGACAGGAACTACTACAGGAAATGCCCCCATGGCAATTTGGTGGTGAAATGCTTGATCGTGCTTATTACGACAAGCCGGCGACCTTTCGCGAACCTCCTGCACGCTTTGAAGCAGGTACTCCTCCTATTATGGAGGCGGCTGGATGGGCAGAGGCGCTACGCTTCCTAAAAGAAGTCGGCCTCGATGCCATTCAAACCCATTCTATAAGGTTAGCCAATGAAGCGGCTCGGCAATTGCGAAAAATTGATCGAGTTCAGATTTTTGGTCCCCTTCAGCGGGAGTCAGGAATCCTCACCTTCACGGTTCAGGGAGTACATGCTCATGACATAGCCTTTTACGCCAACGAGCGAGGACTGGCGTTAAGAGCTGGCCATCATTGTGCGCAACCGCTCATGAGAAAGCTAGGGAGTCCCTCTTCCACCCGGGCGAGTTTTTATCTCTATAACACAGAAGAGGAGGTTCAGGTACTTGTTGATATCATTGATGAAAGCGTGCGTTTCTTCAGTTGAATTCAATCTGAAAAAAACCGAGGTGGCATGATGTTTGTGCACACTTACCTCACTACGACTTGCGGTCCGTTTTCACCCCTGCCAACAACAGATCCTGTCATTAAATGACTCACTGGGTTGGAGACGGGTGATGGAATTGTTCGTCTTTTGTCGCTTTTGCAGGGTAATTATGACACTTTTAGGAGGAGTACTCAAGCGTTACTCGCCCACTACCTTGCTACTTCGCTCACTGCAAGTTGGTGTCCGTTGATCAGGTCAAACTCATGAGTTTTTCTCGCATTAATTGAAGGTGAAAGTCGGCTGGGAGATATATCAATACAAAAAGAAAATATAAGTTGTGTTATACTCCTTTATTGTGAGTAAATAGAAACTATGATTTCTATTATAGGAGAAGTTGAAGCGATGAAAGAACTGGGTAGAAAGCTCAAGCTTCATCGTCTGCAGCAAAATCTCCCCCAGCAACACGTTGCTGCTTTGGTGGGGGTCAGTTTGCCCACGTACCGCAAAATCGAGGGCGGTGCGGGCAGTGTGGAATTTCGCCATGTCGCAAGGGCACTGGGGGTCCTCGGATTCAGCGAGGCCCTATACAATCTGATTCCGGAACCTGAAACCAACCTCAGGTTGAACGATCTCCTTGCGCCTGAGAGGCGGAAGGCATCCCCGAGATNNCATCTGGTCCATAGGGGAGCCGTTTACTTCGTCTATGATGAATCATGGCTACGTCGCGGGCTGAATCTTTCTCCAATTAGTCTGCCTTTCACCGATATGGCATTTAACGGGAGTAAGAGTGGCAAGGGGATCGAGGGGCTTCCAGGGCTCATTGCTGATTGTTTGCCGGATGCCTGGGGTAGGAG
>PLEU01000189.1 GCA_003136515.1 Spartobacteria bacterium | reverse complement strand
ACCCCGATCGATGTTTACATTTGTGCCGGTCAATCCAATGAGCATGGTTTGTACGCCAACGTCGCCAACCTGAGCCAAACCAATGCTCACTATGCCAATTCGCCCGATGCGAGAGCTCTCTTTGCCTATCAAGCGGCCTTCGTTGGCGCGTCAAACTATAACACGGGAACTATGGGGCAGCTCTGTCCGGATGGAGCGGGGCATTCGGGCAACTATACCGGATTTGGCCCAGAACTCTCCGATGGCAGTGATCTGGCTGCACGATTTGGAAANNTTGGCTATCATCAAGTTTGCCTCCAGCGGAGCTGATCTCGACTATTGTTTTCAGAAGTCAGCCAACTATCTCTATCCGCTGATGATTGCCAAAATCACCAACAGCCTCCAGCAGTTGTCATCTCTGGGATATACCCCGACTTTGAAGGGATTCTTCTGGCTGCAGGGGGAATCTGACGCTTTAGACAATCCAACCACTTACACCAATGAGATAGCGAATTTTGTGAGAGATATCCGTACCGATCTGCAGGTTCCCAACCTTGAATTTGTGTTGACGCAGATTAACTCCAACATGCCCGCTTTTGCGAACTACCAAACTGGGGTGGCGGAAGTGAATGGCGCCATGACCACGCTCGCGAGTTCCGATCCCAACGTGAAGTTCGTCACAACCGACGATATCACCAATAATTTTGCAGATGGTGAGATCCACTATAACGCTGACCAGACTGTGACAATCGGACAACGCTGGGCCGCAGCGTATACGCCTCAGATTGCACCCTCCATCACCACGCAGCCTCTCTCCAATTCAACCAACGCTGGAAGCACCGTCTCCTTCACGGTGGTTGCCACCGGAAGCGCCCCGTTGAGCTATCAATGGTATGCCAATACCAACAGCCCCATTACCGGAGCCACCAATGCGAGCCTGACACTGAGCAATGTTCAGAGCAGCGCCTCTTATGACGTGGTGGTGAGCAGTCCCTACGGGTCTCTCACCAGCTCCATAGCGAAACTGACCATACTGCCCAATGCCCCGGCCTCCCTGAGTGCCACAGCCGCAACCAAATCGGTGACCCTCAATTATGCGGCGGTCAGCGGCGCGAAGTTCTACACCATCTATCGCTCCAAGCTCAGCGGTGGCCCTTACACCAAGATCGCCACCACCACCTCCACCAAATACACCGACCTCAATGTAGTTTCAGGCACGACCTACTATTATGTCGTCTCAGAAACCGATGGACTTAATCTCAGTGGCTACTCCAACCAGGCAAGCGCTACGCCTCGCTAGCCATTATCTGGGGTGCACTCCTCTACAAGAAGCCTCATCAAGGGGGCTCAGGTCACCCTCCCCTTAATCTGCCTCATCGGAAATTTGTATACTTGGGCCCGAAGTCTTGAGGTCAGGATAATAAGAGGAAGAACGCGTACCTGGTGACTCTACCCCCAGGAAGTTGGACGCTCCTACTTGACGATCAGAGTCTGGGAGGCGGTGGCAGGATTGAAGTACGCATTGCCAGCCTGGGTCGCGGTTATGGTGGTCGTCCCTGCGGCCTCGATGAGGAAGGCATTGCCCGAGATGATGCCAAGAGAAGGTACCGAGCTCGTGTAGATGATCGGGGTCAACTTTGCCGAGGAGGTCGCATTGAAATTCACTCTCTTGAGTGCGGCGAAACGTTGCACGGGGATCGAAGGGAAGTTCAGCGTTTGGATGGCTTTGCTGGCAAGGCCGTAGTTTGTTGATCCAGAGGTAAGCTCAGTGGCCAGCGCACTCAAGAATGCGGTATTACTTGCCAGTGAGGTAACAAAGGCATTGTTGGTCACAAGCGCGGAAACAAAGGTGTTGTTGCTCGCCAGAGAGGTGAGCAGCGCCGTGTTAGTCAGGACGTTATCCGGCGTGAATTGACTGCCCGCCGGACCTTGAGGGCCCGTGGCACCGGTAGCTCCTGTGGGACCCTGGGGGCCCGCTGGGCCCGTTGCTCCCTGCGGCCCTTGCAGGGAGAGTCCAAAGTTGTTGGAAGAGGCGATAATGGTGCTGGCCAGAGCACTCACAAAGTCCGAATTTGTTGCAAGAGCCAGATAGAAATTTGAGTCGTCTGCCAGAGGTAAGGAAAAAGAGAAGATATTCCCTTTGAGATTGGCGGCGATGCTTGTTCCGTAGAGGGTGTTGCCCGAGATAATCAATGAGCCAACCGGATATCCGCCATCGGCACCTCCAGTAAAGCTGTAGAGACTCGTAAATCCGGTCCCATTGGTATTAACTGAGAAAATCGTTCCCGCATTGGATGCTCCTCCATTTTCTGTCGTCCCATAGAGGGTATCACCTGCCAGAATCAGTCCGGCAGATGGAAAGTCACCACCTGCGAAGACAGAATTGCTACCAGTAAATGAGTGGAGGGTCGTAAACCCAGTACCATCCGTATTGACAGAGAAGGCTGTCCCCGATGACTGAGATCCGCTTCCTCCATACGCTGTGACTCCATACAAGGTCTTCCCCGAAACAATCAAGGGGCCCACTGGCTGGGACCCGTCGCCATAACCCGTAAAGGAGTGGAGGACGGTAAATCCGCTGCCGTTAGTATTGATGGAAAAAATTGTTCCCGCATTGGTAGCTCCACCTGCGCCCGCCACGCCATAGAGGGAGTTTCCAACCTGAATCAAGGCGCCTTTTGGATATGCCCCATCGCTCCCACCCGTAAAGGAGTGAAGGATGGTAAATCCGCTGCCATCCGTATTCACGGCGAAGATTGATCCGAAGTTTGAAGTTCCCTCGCCGGATGCCGTGCCGTAGAGAGTATTGCCAGACTGAATCAATGCGGCGGAGGGATATCCACCATCGGCACCCCCAGTAAAGCTGTAGAGNNAACCCAGTGCCATCGGTGTTGACTGAGAAGACTGCTCCATAGTCGGAAGCAGTGGCACCCCCTTCTGCCGTGCCATAGAGAGTGTTTCCTGAAAGTAGAAGTGGGGAGGATGGAAGTCCGGCATCGGCACCCCCAGTAAAGCTA
>PLEU01000156.1 GCA_003136515.1 Spartobacteria bacterium | reverse complement strand
CGCGAAGAGGAGTATGATTTGATCATTCTCGACCCGCCCCCCTTCACGCGGACACGCAAGGGGATCGTCGATGCGCTGCGCGGTTATCGGGAGCTTCATCTCAAGGCTGCCCAGCTTCTCTCCAAGGAGGGCTTGCTTGCCACCTTCTCCTGCTCCCACCATGTTTCCGCCGAGGAATTCGGTGGAAGTGTTGCGGAGGCATTCGGTGATGCGCGTCGCACAGCACGTCAGCTGGAGACCTACAGTCAGAGTCCCGATCATCCGATCCTCGTCGGCTTTGCCGAGACTGAATACCTCAAGGGATTCCTTTACGGAATGACGGCGTCGTTTTAGGAAAAATCAGTCTACTGCTGCTGGTCGTTCCCACCCAACAGGCTTCCGAGCAATCCTCCCACAGCGCCAACTGCGGCACCTGTGGCAAGCATCCCGGAGCCGGAATTAGCTCCACTGTCACTTCCACCCAAAGGAAGATACCGGGCGAGTTCCTCAGCCAGATTCATGATTGGCATACTTTGCAGCCAGATATGACCGGGGCCTGTTAATGTCGCTAAGAAAAGTCCTTCCCCCCCGAACAGGAGATTCTTGAAGCCCCTGACCATCTGAATATCAAAACCGACAGTTGGCTCAAAGATGCCGACATGTCCTGCGTGAACCAGAAGGCGTTCTCCGGGGGCCAACTCCCGCTCAATCAATTCACCGGAGAGATCGAGCCAGACGATGCCTGGCCCGGTGAGTTTCTGTAGCAGGAAGCCATTCCCTCCGAAAAATCCAGAGCCGATCCGCTTCTGCCATGCGAGTTCCAGAGTCACTGTTTTCTGGGCAACGAGGAATGTTTCTTTGCGACAGATCAGAGACTCTCCCGCCTGTAATTCCCTGGCAATGATGGTGCCGGGAAATCGTGGGGCAAAGGCAACATGACCCTTTCCGGTCGCCGTGAAGTCGGTCACGAAGAAGGAGCCTCCTCCAAATGTCCGTTTCAGCCCTGCAAGAAAACCACCGCCGGTATGAGTGTCCATAGAGATGGCATCATTCATCCAAGCCATCGTGTTGGTCTGGCTATAGACTGTCTCGCCAGGTTCAAGATTTATTGCGACCGTCTGCATGACGGTGCCGGATATTTCGTAGTTCATGGAGGTTTAAGGGGGTATTTTAAAAGACTGATTTTCAGTTATTCAGCCGAGCCCTATCCCTATTTTCACGCAGGGGCAAGTCCCGGTTGTGAAAAATCCGACCACTCAGGGAGCGATCGCCGTCAGGATCGAATCGACATTGGAGAGATCATCAAAGAGAAAGTCAGGGTGGTGAGCTGCAAGTTCCTCCCGCGAATAATGCCCTGTGGCCACGGCGACGGTCTTTGCCCCGAAGGCCTTGCCGCATTCAATGTCGCGCGGGGTATCACCGATCACATAGATCTGTTCGGGAAGGAAGGGTTGACCATGGAACTCCAAGGCACGGTTTTGGGCAATGGGGCCAAGTTGATTCCTTTCATGATGATCGTCGGCAAAAGCTCCAAAAGCGAAGTAATGCCAGACCCCGTAATGGGAGAGTTTCACCTCGGCTCCTGCAAGCAGGTTACCGGTGAGGAGTGCCAGAAGGCAGTCCTTGCGCTCCTGCATTCGATCCAGAAGAGGGATGATGCCTGGAAGCAGGCGGCCCTGATGCTGATGAATCCTCTCGGCCAGTCGCCCCAGATAGCAGTCGAGCAGACCCATGATATTGCTCTCGCTCGGTTCCAATCCGGCGCTAGCGAGAAGATGTCGGGCAATTCCCGTATCGGTATTGCCAGCAATGGTGACGGTGGAGAAGTCGATTTCCCGCCCGCAGAATTCCCTGATGGCCTCCTTGAGGGAAGCCTCCCCGGCACCCCCGGAGGTGATCAAGGTGCCATCAATGTCAAAGAGATAGAGTCTCTTTTTTGTCAGGGAAGAGGCGCTGGTGCCGTCAGTCGGCATGATCGCTAGCGTTCACAGCCTCCGGCTTTGAAGTTACGGGGAGCCCTTCCTCTTCGTCGTGATCAGAATCGTCATCGTCGTCCTCGACATACTCTGTCTCGATCTTGGCAAAGCGACGCTTGCGCTTATTGGCGGGGAGAGGACTCATGGTCATGCCGATTGCACGACCGACCAACTTAGCCGGCATGTCAACCTGGGCCATGGTTTCCAGATCCTTCTTGATCTTGTCCATCATCACCATACCGAGATCTTTGTGGGCATTTTCACGACCCCTGAACTGAAGCTGGATTTTGAGCTTGTTTCCCTTGTCGAGGAATTCCTCGGCATGACGCAGCTTGGTTTCATAGTCATGGGCGCCGATCTTCACGCGGAATTTGATTTCCTTGATCTTGCTGGCGCTGTGCTTGTTCTCCTTTTCCTTCTTGGTCAGTTCGTACTTGAACTTGCCGAAGTCGGCGATGCGGCAAACTGGGGGATTCGCAGTCGGAGCAACCTCAATGAGGTCGAGCCCATAAGATTTGGCGCGGCGTATGGCCTCCTCAACCTTAAGAATGCCAAGTTGCTGGCCTGTGGAGCCTATAATGACACGCACTTCGCGGGAGCGGATGCGGTCGTTGATACGAATGAATGCTGGATTAATGGTGCCTCCGTGCGTCTAGAATCGCGCAATGGTTTTGAATGCTGCGCTTACTGGCGCAACATCCGGTGACTGAGTAACTGCCTTCAGAATCGAGAGTGTCAAGCAACAGGATTACTGGCCCGCTCATACGGTGAGCGTGCGGTCGCGGATTTCGGATTCGAGGCGTTGTACAAAGACATCTGATGAAACAGAACCTTCGTCGCCGTGTTTGCGGCTCCGAATTGAGAGTTGGCTTGCGGCCTCCTCTTTAGGTCCTACTACGATCATGTAGGGAACCTTGTCGAGCTGGGCAAGGCGAATCTTCGCGCCGAGTTTTTCCGGCGAGAGATCGGCTTTAGCGCGTATACCCCGCGCAGACATCTCAGAGACGATCTTGCGGGCATAGTCGGCGACCTTTTCCGAGACTGGAAGAATGCGGGCCTGCTCCGGCGCAATCCAGACGGGGAAGTCTCCGGCGAAGTGCTCGATGAGCACCCCGGTAAAGCGTTCTAGCGAGCCGAACGGGGCGCGGTGGATCATCACCGGAACATGCGCCTTGCCATCGGCTCCAGTGTAGGAGAGTTCAAAGCGCTGTGGTAAATTGAAATCGACTTGTACGGTTCCGAGCTGCCACTCGCGTCCTAGGACATCCCGGACAACGAAGTCGATTTTAGGCCCATAGAAGGCTGCCTCGCCCGGCTCTTCAGTGAAGGGGACACCGAGATTGGCGGCGGCATCGCGACAGGCCTGCTCCGCTCTGTCCCAATTGGATGGATCGCCGACATATTTGTCAGAAGTGGGATCACGAAGGCTGATGCGGACGCGATAGTCGGTCATACGGAATGTGCCGAGCACGGTCTTTACCAGATCGAGGCAACCCTGGAGTTCTCCGGTCATTTGCTCCTCTGTAACGAAGAGATGGGCATCATCCTGGGTGAAGCCACGCACTCGGGTCATGCCATTGAGTTCACCTGATTGTTCCCAACGGTAAACGGTTCCGAACTCCGCGAGGCGCACTGGCAGATCACGATAGCTTCGGGGATGGGATGCAAAAATCTTGATATGCATTGGGCAGTTCATCGGTTTGAGCAGATATCCATCAATTGCTCCAGCGGCGACTCGATTGCCGAGCTCTGCGCAGCTGCATCCCTCAGCGGCCAATTTTTCCATAGTGTCGCGTTCCACAATCGGTGGAAACTGGGAGTCGGCGTAGTAGGGGAAATGGCCCGATGTGCGGAAGAGATCGATGCGTCCAATGTGAGGGGTGAAGACTTGGGAGTAGCCCTGCCTGGCCAATTCGCCACTGATGAAATTCTGCATCTCTTGGCGAATCACAGCCCCTTTGGGTGTCCAGAGAATGAGTCCCTGTCCCACTGCATCGTCGATAAGGAAGAGACCGAGTTCCTTCCCTAGCTTGCGGTGGTCGCGCTTTTTCGCCTCTTCTAGAAGGGCGAACCATTGTTCCATCTCCTCCTTGCTGGCAAAAGCGGTACCATAGATACGTTGCAGCTGGGGATTGCGCTCATCGCCCTTGTAGAAGGCGCTGGCGACATGGGTTAGCTTGAAAGCTCCGATTTTGGAGGTGTCGGTCACATGTGGGCCTGCGCAGAGATCGGTGAAGGCCCCGTTGCGGTAGAGGGTGATTTCTTCACCGACTGGAATATTCTCGATGATGTCGAGTTTGAAGCGGCTGGGTGCTTGGCGTGGGATGAGTCCCGCTAGCTCTCCGCGCTGTCCCATGGCAATGGCCTCATCGCGGCTGATTACTTCGCGCTGGAAGGGTTGTGCCTCGGCGATAATCGTGGCCATCTCTTTTTCCAGACGATCAAAATCCTCGGGAGTGACGCGGTGCGAGAGCTCGACATCGTAATAGAAACCGGTTTCCACCGGTGGGCCGGCGGCGAATTGCGCCTCGGGCCATATGCGGAGGATCGCGTTGGCTAGTACATGTGCTGAGGAGTGTCGGATGGTTTCCAGGTCGGTCATCTTGGGGGTCATGTAAGAGAGGGGTGAAGTTATGAAGGATGAGGGATGAAGGCAGCAGAATGCTGAAGCCCGAAGAGGGCAAGGTAGAAAGGCAGTAGTCGAAAATCAGCAGTCACCAATTGCGATCCCGTCGGTAGGCAGGAGATCAGGAATGCCACCTTTTACGGGATAGGCGAGCATTCCATCTTCACTCACGAGGAAACCATCGCCTTTGTGTTCTGAGAGAAGACGTATTTCTTCCGGGGTGGCGATGTGAAGGCGTTGTCCCGTCACTGGACAACGCAGCAGATAGGAGAGGGTTTCCAGTTCCTTGTTGGGCTCCGACATCGGTTCAGTATTTAGCCACAGAAGAGTCGATCCGATCAGCCCAGGCAAGGATGCCCCCCTGCACGTTGAAGAGCTTGGAAAAACCGGCCTTCTGAAGTTCGCGCACGGCATTAGCCGAGCGTGCCCCTGACTTGCACTGGAGATAGATGGTATCGGCAGTATCGAGTTCGCTCATGCGCGAATGCAGGTCACCCAGCGGAATGAGCTTGGCTCCGGGAATGCGGGCTATGTCCCATTCAAAGCGCTCACGGACGTCAATGAGCATGATTTTTTCACCGCTTTGAAGTTTGGCCTGTAGTTCCTCGACGGTGATTTCAGGTACGCGCGGCTCTGCCTCTTCGACGGCGGCGGCTTGCGGGATGCCGCAGAATACCTCGTAATCGATGAGTTCCTTCACGGTGGGATTCTCACCACAAACGGGGCATCCCGGATCACGGCGGATTTTAAATTCCCGGAATTTAAGCTTCAGCGCATCAAAGTGAACCAGGCGACCAATGAGGGGGTCACCGATCCCGATGATAAGTTTAATCGCTTCGATGGCCTGCATCACTCCGATAATGCCTGGCAAAACTCCAAGCACACCTCCCTCTGCACAGCTCGGAACCATGCCTGGTGGTGGTGGCTCGGGATACAGACAGCGGTAGCAAGGGCCGCCGAGGTGCGGGGCAAAGACGGTACACTGGCCGTCAAAGCGAAAGATGGAACCGTAGATGTTCGGTTTTTTCTGGAAGACACAGATGTCGTTTGAGAGATAACGAGTGGGGAAGTTATCGGTGCCGTCTATGACGATATCATAAGGAGTTACTAACTCCGCTGCATTAGCCGATGTAAAAAGGCAGTCATACAAATCGACCTGCACGTTGGGATTGATTTCCTTGATGGT
>PLEU01000211.1 GCA_003136515.1 Spartobacteria bacterium | reverse complement strand
GTTTTTGAATGTAGTCCATTTCTTCTCAATCGGACCGGGGGGGATTTTGGCGTCAAGAATCATGGAGTCGGAAAGGCATTAGTGAAAAAGAGAGGGAGGAACCTGTGGCTGAAACCGCAGAATCCCTAGTAGAACAGCCAGCGGAATGGATATATACCCGGCGAAAATAATCCATGCCAAGGCCCGACCACCGCACTCGAAAATCGGCCGCAGTTTGGCCGTCGTCAGACCGAGGGTTTGAAAGAGGCTTGAGATACCATGGCTCAGATGCATGGCCAAGAGGCCGATGGCTACGACATAGAATCCGCTGACTAGGGGATTGGAAAATCCGGCGATCACCATTCGATAGACATCATGTCGCCCCTGGGGATCGAGCCAGGTCTTGTAATCGGGGTTAAACACCTGCCAAGTGAATTCGGCCAAATGGAAGAGAATGAAAGCCAGAACGACTAGGCCTGAAAGACGCATCGAACGGGCATAGATCGTGGTCTGAAGGTCGCTCGTCACGGCATATTTCTTCGGGGTGGCCCGGAGATTTTCATGCCAGAGAAGCATCGTGCAGGCGATATGCAGGATGACGGCTGTCAGAAGCACGATGCGCACCAACCAGAGAATCTCTCCTAAATTATGCAAAAACTGGCCATAGGCATTGACCGCATCCGGACCAAAAAAGATGGAAAGATTTCCCAAAAGATGGCCGATGACAAACAAGACTAGAAGAACCCCGGTGACGGCTACGACCCATTTGCGGCCAATTGAGGAGAAGAGAATCGGGCAACACCTAGCGCAGGATGATTTGGAAGAAGTTGCCGTACTACTCATTAGAAACATTTATAGCCCAGAATCTCAGAACAGGACAAGTGGGATGCATTTTTTACCATTTTGACATATTTCGAACATCCCCCCGCTGCATGAAAAATGAGAATAGAGATGGAAAGGAATTTCCCGCTGACTACGCTCCTGCTACTAGAGAGGCTCAACAATGACCGCCGAGCTGGAGACACCCCCGAACAATGACCCAGAATTGGTCGCCAGAACCCAGGGTGGAGACCCTTTGGCATTTGATGAACTGGTGATCCGGTACACGCCGAGGCTTTATGGGCTGATCTACAATATGACCTCGAATCACGAGGATACCAACGACATGCTTCAGGATGTTTTTGCCAAGGCGTACCGATCGATTTGCAATTTCCGCGGCAAATCGAGTTTTTATACCTGGATTCACTCCATTGCCGTCAACATGACGATCAACTTCCTAAAAAAAAGGAAACGCCGCCAGCACCCCAGCCTGAATGATCCCGACTGCAGCATCGAATCCGATCCCGACTTTATCGCCGCCACCAGCAACGGAGGTACAGCCAACCAGATTTCTGTCAACGAACTGCAAATAAAATTGAACGCAGCGATGATGAAGTTGTCTCATGATCATCGAGTCGTTGTCACCATGTTTGATATTCAGGGCATTCCGCATGCTGAAATCGCCAAGATTCTGGGAATCTCGGAAGGCACTGTCCGTTCCCGACTGTTTTATGCTCACCGCCAGTTGCAAAATTACCTCCATGAGTTTAGAAGTTAAGGATTACAGTTCACGGAACCCAATATTTAGGAACCCATGCACGACGAACAGATGAACCAGGGATACGACCAAGCCATGCACCGCATTATACGACTCAAGCGCTACGAACAGCCCCCTGAGGGTTACTGTGAGAATTTTCTGAGGGAGTTCCATCAGCGACAGAGGGCCGAACTGCTCAAGCCGTCTCTTCGTACACTCATCATGGAACGACTCACCTCGGTGATGTCAGAATTCCGGGTGCCTGCGTTTGCCTATGCCGGGGCTACAGCCGTTGCCGTGTTTGCAAGCCTTGCAATCCTAAGGGTGAATCCAGCAACGAGCTCGTCTCCTGCTGCCTATGCGGCCTCCTATTCCCAGAACGCACAGACCCCATACGGGAACCCAAGCCGTTACCAGACTCCGATCACCATTGATGGGATGCAACCTGTATCCCTCCGTCTGGACACATCGGCTATGGATAACCCTTCCCGTCTCTTCCCCACCTCCTATTCGCTCCAAGCCCGCCCGGCGAGCCATGAATCGCCGCTCAGTTTCTAACGGAGCGTACCCGACAACGGCGTTGGCTCATCTGGGCCTCACTCTGGGATTGGGTTGTTGTCTCGTTCTGTTGACAGAAGTAGAAGTTGTGGCCTCCCAAGATCGGAAGGAGTCAAAGTCACCCCTGAATCACTCCCTGCTTTCAGAAGAAATCTCGTCCTCCATTAGAACCATCACCGCGGAGAAGTCCCCAGCCATCGTCCGCATTCGCAGCAATGATGGTCGTGGCGAAATCGTTGGCACCGGATTTTACATCGATCCTACCGGAACGATCTGCACGCTTGCAGAAATCGTTGAGGGGGGACGTAACATCACCATTGAACAGGAGGGCAAGACTCTCCCCGCGACCTTGCTGGCACTTGATGCGCGGAGTGGCATTGCCTTTCTGAAGGCAACGGAGGCAAACTCCGCCACCACCTTTCTTCCCGCCGTTCCGGGATCTAATGCCCCTGCAATGACTCCGGTGATCGGTATCGGCTATCCCCGGGAACAGCAGACCACTCCCGTCCTCGGCATGATCACCGGATGCAAAAACCATGAGGGAAGTTATTATTACTGTGTCACGCACATGTTGGCTAGCATGCCCCTGACTGACGGAGAGGGCGGAACCCCAGTTCTCGATCTTTCTGGAAATCTTCTGGGCATCGTCACTTCGGGCAATACACAGTTGGGACTCTGCACGATTCTGCCTTCGGCCGCCATAGAGCAGCTTCATCACAACTTACTGCGCTACGGAAATCTGAATCCGGGCTGGGTTGGAGCCATCGTGGAATTTTCCGCCGTCGCTCAAAAAGAATCCCGCACCCGCGTCACATCCATCGATCCAGGAAGTCCCGCTGAAACAGCGGGATTACAACCAGGGGATACTCTTCTAATGCTTGGCAACCACACCGTCCACACTCCTGAAGATGTACTAGAAGCCTCGTTTTATCTCACTGCAGGAGAACCGATTCAGATAACGATTTGGCGCGGTGGATCCATTCGGAAACTTACGCTCGTCTGCAGTGAAAAACCTGAAACGGATGACGATCTCGCCACAAATGCCGTCGCCGAGCCGACCGCCTCGCTCGGAGCTTTCGGACATTAGAAACCGAGGTGACCGGAATAATTGGCCGGAGAGGATTTTGGGGATGACCTTTGCTATGCTTCACGTCTACATTCACTCCCCTCTGCACCGGGGGTATAGCTCAACGGTTAGAGCAGCCGGCTCATAACTGGTTGGTTCCTGGTTCGAGTCCAGGTGCCCCCACTCTCTTTTCATCAACTTCTTTCAAGAAAGCTCGCACTCCGGCACTTGATCATGTGTAATTCCGCTCCGTGAGCACGAGCACCCTTTTCGAGGCCCCCGAAGCAATNNACCCAACAGGCATTGAAAGATCCAGCGACCACCGTTCATCTACCCGCAAGCGAACTTCTTGGTGAAACGATGTCCCTGAATTTCGGACCGTCTCATCCCTCCACCCACGGAGTCTTTCGAATTGTTCTGGATCTCGACGGTGAGCTCATTACCAAAGCCCAGCCCGAGATCGGCTACCTGCATCGCGGTGATGAAAAGATCGCCGAAAACATGCAGTACAACCAGTTTGTTCCTTACACGGATCGTCTCGATTATCTGGCCCCACTCGCCAACAATGTCGCCTATGCGCTGGCCGTGGAAAAACTCATGGGTTGGGAACTCCCTCCCCGGGGCAAGGCCATCCGCGTCATCTGCTGCGAGCTGGCCCGCATATCAGCTCATCTTCTCGGACTTGGAGCCAGCTCCATGGACATCGGTGCCATCTCCGTCTTCTTGTACACATTCACTGAGCGTGAAAAAATTTACAATCTCTGCGAACTCCTCACCGGCGCCCGCTTCACGACAAGCTACACACGGGTGGGCGGCCAAATACGTGATCTCCCCGAAAAGTTCCCGGCGATGCTGCGTGCCTTTCTCGACTCCTTCCCCATTGCCCTGAACGAGATCAACAATCTCCTCACCCGCAACCCTATCTTCATAGACCGCACCCGCGGTGTCGGCATCATCTCCAAGGAGGATGCCATCGCGTATGGTCTTACCGGCCCCATGCTTCGCGGGTCCGGAGTCGATCATGATGTCCGCAAGGCCAACCCTTATCTCGATTACGAGAAATACGATTTCGATATTCCAATCGGCACGGTCGGTGACTGCTATGATCGGTATCTCGTTCGCATCGAGGAGATCCGCCAGAGCCTCCGCATTATTCGCCAAGCCATCGACACATTACCCGATGGCCCCGTCAACGTCGTGGACGGGAAAAGCACACTTCCCCCAAAGGAAGAGGTTCTTCAGCGCATGGAGCAACTCATCCACCACTTTATCATCACTACCGAGGGAATCGACGCCCCCAGCGGCGAGGTTTACTTCGGGGCGGAAAACCCCAAGGGGGAACTGGGATTCTACATCAACAGTAAGGGAGGAGGCGTACCGCACCGACTCAAGATCTGCGCTCCCTCCTTTGTAAACCTCAGTATCATCCCGAAACTGCTGCCCGGCCATATGGTCGGCGATGTGGTCACCATCCTAGGAAGTGTGGACATGGTCTTCGGCGAGTGCGACCGCTAGAGTCTTGCTGAAAATAAAGCAGGGGTTGGTGTTGAGAGGTCTGTCAATTACCGGGGATCTTTGTCAACCGGGCAAAAGTGGAACTGCTCAAGGGCGTGGAATAACTTATCCACAACACCCAAATCTGGAGGAAGCTCTCTGGCTCGATCTCCGTCACTCTCTAGTTTTTAAAATTACTCTCCTAACCTCCGACCTATTTTAGGCCAGCTTTCTATTAGCACTTGTGCTGGTTCAAGATGACTTCGTCGCCCGCACGCCATTTCTGATAGGTCGCGATGGCCTCCTTAATAGCGGGAAGAGCCTTCGATGCAGAGAGGATTTCATCCACTACAACAGACTTGTTTTCAAGGATCTTATAATCTTCGAAAAATCGCTTAAGGACGGCCAGACGGTGCGGCGGAAGCTGAAGCACATCGGTGTAACTCCGGTACTCGGGATCATCTTCCAGGACGGCGATTACCTTGTAGTCGAGTTCATCCTGATCCTTCATGACCATCAGCCCGATGGCCCGGGCCTTGACCAGAGTCAGCGGGTATACCGGCTCGGCACCCAAGACTAGAATGTCGAGAGGATCGCCGTCGTCGGCGAGCGTCTGGGGAATAAATCCGTAATTGGCAGGATAATAGACCGCAGAGTATAGAACGCGGTCGAGAGTCAGGAGCCCGGTTTCCTTATCAAGTTCATACTTATTGGAACTTCCCATCGGAATCTCAATTATCCCCCTGATAATCCCATTGCAGGCATCCTCACCGGGCGAAACATCATGCCAGGGATTGGGGGAGGTCTGGTGGTACGGTTTGGGTATCTTCGTCATGGGAGTAAAAATCGTTCGGAATTAGGGGGTGGGAAATACTACAGGCAGAGTCTATTCTGTCCACGATTTCCTGACAGGATTTCTGAGAGATTATTCACTCTGAGCAATTTGGGCAGAATTTCCGGTCAGGGATGTGATTTTTCCTCGGACGTCACCTCTATCCGTTGGCCAACATGACGACCGAGATCCCGTATCCAAAGATTCAGGATATAGGTCAGCACCACGGCGACATAGAACTGACCAATCATTGCCTGCGTGACAGCCAACGCGCGGGCAACATGAGCGAGTGGTACGATATCACCGTAGCCGAGCGTAGTCTGTGTCACGAAGCTGAAATAATAAAACTGATCGAAATTATGCCTGAAGGCGTCACTACCTGTTCCCTTCATCAACCCGGTTTGAAGACGAAATGCGTCCGGATTGATTTTGGATATCAGCGTGTAAAAGCAGGCAAAGATCGTCGCGATCCAGAGATAGAGATTGCAGGCACCTACGACTTCATGGAACCCCGCACGACGTGATTTGAGAATCGATTTAACCCAGATGAAAGCCCCATACACCATGGAGCAGAGCACAGTGAGTTCCATCGATACTTCAAGGGCGGGAATGACCCCTTCGTTCCCTCCATGAAAAGTCTCCCAATGTCTGAGTCCGAAGAATGTGAAGGGAATGAGAAATCCAATGGCTGAAATTACCACGGTGTTCCGGAATCCGGTTCGCGAAACCATGGCCGACCAGGTTACCGCTAGCATGATCAGAAGCGATATCGGTTCGCTGATGTAATCTCCACCAAAGAGCAGCCCGAGAAGCAGAATGCCTCCCAAAAGATGTCGTCGCTCTTCAAAGCGGCGGCGTTTGGGTCCACCCAGATTACTATTTCCAAAATTTTTGGTGCCCGCAGACATGATTACCATCCCCCGCTGGATCCACCACCACCGCTGCTACCACCCCCGCCGGAAAAGCCTCCACCTCCGTCTCCTCCTCCGAATCCACCTCCTCCCCCCCAACCGCCACCTCCTCCACCTAGAAAAAATCCTGTGGCCGCCGCCGTCCCAGGACTTATACCTCTCCACCGGTTGGTTATACTCAGCACTAACCACACTAGCAGGAAGAGCCCCAGCGGTGAGAAGAGAAGATCCTTCAGGGTTGATACACTGTGGTTTTGTTTGCCATTTCCCTTGTACTCCCCCTTCGTTGCCTGCATGACTGCCGTGATACCGGAGGCAAGTCCCTCACTATAGTTTCCCGACCGGAAGGCGGGCGCCATCGTTTCACGAATAATGCGATTGCAAATTGCATCGGGAAGTGCCCCCTCAAGCCCGTAGCCGGTCTGAATCCGAATTTTGTGATTTTGGACGAAGACGAGGATAAGAACGCCGTTCGAGGTCTTTTTCTGGCCTATATGCCATGCCTCGTAAAGTTGCTGGGCATAATCTTCAAGTGAGGCGCCTTCAGGCAGGCTCTGATACACCACGGCGACAATCTGATTGGAGGTATCCTTCTCAAAAGCCGCCAAACTCCTGTTAAGCTCGGACACCACCTCCGGTGAAATTACACCCGCCTCATCAGTCACATACTCCCCCGGTGTAGGAGGAAGCTGATCCTCGGCGAAGACTTTTGCCCCCCATCCGCATCCTGTTCCAAAAACGAGGAAGAGTGCTAGAAGGGAACGGACGGTCATGGGGAGGGCGGCGGATTATTTCACCGCCGGGGTCCCAAAATCAAATTTCACGGCAGGAGGCGTCTCCGCGCCCGCAGTCGACTGAAAATAGGGCTTTTGCTGGAAGCCGAGCATCGCGGCAAAGAAGACGGCCGGGATGGAGCGAATCTTGGTGTTGTAGGCCATCACAACTTCGTTGAAACGTCCACGCTCAACGGCAATCCGGTTCTCAGTTCCCTCAAGCTGTGCCTGCAGATCGCGGAAATTGGCGCTCGCTTTGAGGTCAGGATAATTTTCGGAAACTACGAGGAGGCGGGAGAGAGCAGTGCTGAGCTGGCCCTGCGCCTGCTGGAACTGCTGAAGCTGAGCAGCATCAGTTGGGGCCTGATTTTGGTTGATCTGCACCCTGCCGACCGAGGCGCGTGCATCAGTAACCTCTACGATGGTTGATTTTTCAAAATTGGCCGCTCCTTGCACCGTCTGGACAAGATTGGGAATCAGATCGGCTCGGCGCTGATAGACATTCTGAACTTGTGCCCAGGAGGCGTCCACTGCTTGGTAGCTGCCTACAAGACCATTGTAAGTTGTCGCAACCGCCAGAATCAGAATGATCAGGACGCCGAGGATAATGAGGAGGGTTTTATTCATGCGAATGGTGGTGGCTGAAGAGTATGCAGGTGGTTCTGAAAAAATCAAACAAGTGGGATCTCCACACCCGAGGTGGGGTGAGGCATGAGTAAAGCGCGGTTGATGGCATTAATATAGGCACGGGCACTTGCCTCGATCACGTCCGTGGAGGCCCCCTTGCCGGTGATTAGACGCCCGTCACCGAAATCGACTTTGAGTGTGACTTCACCCAAGGCATCCTGCCCCTCTGTCACAGCCTCAACCAGATAGACCGCCAGATGGCCGGACCGCTTGACGATCCGGTCGATCGTCTTCATGGCGGCATCAACCGCCCCGTTACCGGGACTGGAATCCTGAAGGAACTCACCGGCATGGCGAATCCGAACCGTGGCTGTAGGGACGGTGCTGCTGCCGCTGGTGACATGGATATAATCAAGCGCATAAGCTCCGGTTTCTCCAGCAACGGCATCCCCGGCAAGGGCAGTCAGATCATCGTCATAGATGAATTTTTTCTTATCCCCAAGTTCCTTGAATCGGGTGAAGATCGGGGCGATCTCTGCATCATTCAAAGTAAAACCGAGTTGCTCCAGACGGGCCACCATCGCATGACGCCCACTATGCTTGGTCAGCGGCAGATCGGTTCCACCCCAGCCGACCTCCTGCGGATCCATGATTTCGTAGGTCTCACGCATCTTGAGAATACCATCCTGGTGAATGCCTGAACCGTGCGCAAAGGCATTCTCCCCCACAATTGCCTTGCTCCGCGCTACCTGCAATCCGCTCAGTCGGCTTATCAGACGCGAGGTCTTCAAAATTTCGCGAGTTTCTATACCCGTGGTTAGACCAGCGAAAACATCCGGACGGGTCTTGATCGCCATGACCACCTCCTCCAAGGCGGCATTACCCGCTCGCTCGCCGATACCGTTAAATGTGCCCTCCACCTGGCGCGCTCCTGCCTGAACGGCGGCCAGAGAATTTGCCACAGCCAGTCCCAGATCATCATGGCAATGTACACTAATGACGGCCTTGTGAATATCACGCACATGGGCTTGCAGATAGGAGATCAGATCGGCGTATTGAGATGGCATCGCATAGCCGACTGTATCGGGGATATTGACCGTCGTGGCACCAGCCTCGATGGAGGCTTGGACCACCTCTGCCAGAAACTCCGGCTCGGTGCGCGAGGCATCCTCGGGGGAGAACTCGACATCGGTAACATAAGACTTAGCTTGCCGCACCCCTTCCACGGCCAAACGGAGAATTTCTTCATTTGCTTTCCGCAATTTGTGCTCCCGGTGAATCTTGGAAGTGGCCAGAAAGACATGAATGCGTGCCCGTTCTCCGGCTGGAAGCAACGCACGTCCGGCTGCCTCAATATCCTTCGGCACACACCTGGCCAATCCGGCAATGACCGGACCGGAAATTTCCCGGGCAATGGATTCAACGGCTTCAAAATCGCCATCACTGATCACCGGAAAACCCGCCTCGATGATGTCCACCTTGAGACGTGCAAGCTGACGCGCTATCTCCAATTTCTCGCGCAGGTTCATGGAGGCTCCGGGACACTGCTCGCCATCGCGTAGTGTCGTGTCAAAAATCAGGACTCGATCGGAGTTCATAGAGAGAGGCCCGGCACGTTCCGGGCACCAGGCCAGTTCGCACCGCGAAGGGGATTAGAGAGAAAACAGAAGGAGGCCGCCGTTGCGGAACAGAGCGACGCCCCGAGCGCAGGTGAATGATGAGGCGGATTTCATGTTTGCTTTTATGGCATAGCTTGGATGCTTTTGCAAATGATAGGTTGTGGCATCGCGCCACCCCTATCTGATAGGCATAGATCGCCCATGACCTCGCTTTTCGCTATTCTCCGCAAATTGCTCCGGCGGACCACATTTATCCTTCTCCCTCTTTTTCTGATAGTGACTCTTGTTGCGTTTCTCTCAACGCAGCTCACCGAGTTAACTACCAGAAGTGAAATACTTTCCCTCTCATCGTTCATTACTCTCCTGACCTTCAGCGCCATTGCCTTTAACTGGTGCAGGGTCTCCCCCTGTCTTGTTCCGGAATCCCTGCTGAGCATGGTCTATCAGGCAGGTATCGATCTTTTCCTGGGGAGCCTCTTGGCACTGATCGCCACCTTTTTTGCGTGGCTGCAATTTAATTCTTCCGGTCTTGCCCCCTTATTCCAGCCGATCCTATTTGCTCTCCATTGGCTCTTCCTATGCCTTTCCTTGCTGCTCTTTATCATCGCCATGTTCCACCTGCTGCACGTGGCCGAACTGACTGGGAATTCGCAGGATAAGGATAAGCCCTGAAGCAGGAACCCACGGTTCGGGCAAACTCTCTTGGGTCTAACCTACCCAGAGAAACTTCACCGTTGAGTCGACCTCAGGCGCAAGGCTCTTTTTCACGGGACAGGAATTGGCTGCGCTCTCTAGCAAAGCCCTCTTTGGGTGATCGGAGGAAAGAGGGATAGTCATCACCGAACGGAGACTCACAATCCTGCGCGGAGCATCTTCGCTCATTTCCTTGCCAATCGTCACAGTTGTTCCCTTCAAATCGATACCATGGCGTTCGGCAGTGATTCCCATTACGGTCATCATGCACCCAGCGAGGGCGGTCGCCACAAGATCGGTGGGAGAAAAGCTCTCTCCCCTGCCGTGATTGTCAATCGGCGCGTCTGTCATCACGAATTTACCTGAAGGCCCGTGTGTGGCGGAACAGCGGAGCCCTCCTTCATAGGATGCAGTGATGGTAACCATGGGGTATCTGTTATCACGCATACCGACTGCAAGATGAAGAAGATTTTCGAAGTATCCCTCATCTCTAAAATTCATTTTGTTTTGAATTTCAATTTTGGAGAATTCTGATTAGCTCCTCGCATGAACGCCTCTATTGCATCGGATGAAACCACAACTGGCTCCCCTGAAACAGAAGCCACTGATCTCATTCAAAAAGAGATGGCGGAGATTTTTGCCGACTTATCAGAGCTATTTGGCAACCCCGCATCCCTCGGCTCAATCTACGGCCTTCTCTTTGCTTCACCGGAACCAATCTCCATGGAGGAGATTGTGGAGAAGCTCGACATCAGTGTCGGCACAGCAAGTCAGGGCCTTCGCCGTCTCGCTGAACTGGAGGCCATCAGCTCCATAAAAGCTGAAGGTCAGCGCATTACTCGCTACAGTGCAAAACTGGAGTTGCGTCACTATGTCTCCGTATTCCTGTATCAACAACTCCTTCCCAAATTGGAGCGTTCCAATGACCGCATTCAGTCGCTCAAAAATGAGCTTCCCAAAGTTGCTCCCGCTCTCAGGGAGACCCTCCAGCAACGTATCGATCAAGCCTCAAAATGGCACCGCCTTGGCAAAACTCTCCTCCCTTTGCTCAAGGGATTCATCAGGGGGTAAGACGCCGTGATTGCCCGCAAAAAAATGGATTCTTCATTGCAGAAGGCCTGAGGCGGGATAATCTTCTCTCCATGTCTCGGGATGCGGCCATTCAGGAAATCAGCCTCACTCCAGCTGAATTCGATCTTCCGATGGAGGAGTTGCTCTCTATCTATCCGGGAGCACGCCGCACCCTCTTCCAACTCCATCACATCGGCGGGTGCAGCAGTTGCGGATTTGAGATGACGGAAACTATCGCAGAGATTTGTGCCCGCAACGGGGGACTTAATGCCGAAACTGTACTTGCGGAAATCCGCGAGGGTCACAAACAGGATGAGAAGCTTTTAATCTCTCCGGAAGCACTCCGGGCGCGACTCGGAGACCCGGACGTCAGGCTACTTGATATCCGGACGAGGGAAGAATTTGAGGCAGTCTCCATTTCCGGAAGTGCCTTGATGACCCAGGAGAGCCTTCAGGAATCGATGAATCAGCCCAGACACCAAGAGATCATTCTCATCGACCACACCGGGAGTCGCGTTTTGGATGCCGCTGCTTACTTCGCAGGACATGGATTCACCCACGTCAAGGGACTTCGCGGCGGCATCGATGCCTATGCGGAGGAGGCAGATCCCTCCCTCCCTCGTTATAAAGTCGAGGCTGAATAAGTTAAATCAGCGACGAGTCACATGAATCAGGAACCACCGGAAGACAATCGGACGCAGTCCATCGAGGAGGCAGCTCGCCATCCAAGAAATCTCGGAGAGATGGATTCCGCAGATGCCATCGGAACTGTGGGACGGAGTGATTGCGGCGACATGCTTCGGATGTGGGTGAAGTTCAGGGAAGAGGATGGTCGCCGAGTCATCGACCGCGCGACTTTTCAGACCTTTGGCTGTCAGACAGCCATTGCCGTGGCAAGCGTCGCCACGGAATTGATCCGGGGCAAAACC
>PLEU01000061.1:1262-9873 GCA_003136515.1 Spartobacteria bacterium | reverse complement strand
GAAGAGGCCGCAGTCCGCCTCATTGCCGGCACAGCGCGCAGCATGGGTATAGAAGTGGTCGGTTAAATATTCAACAACAATCGCGGGAGAACCACCCGGTTCGCTTGTACCGCACCATGATAAATGCCCAGTAAAAGATACAAAAAAGCGCTTGAAGTGGTGGATGGCAAAANNAAGCAAGGTCTACCCGTGGAGCGAAGCGGTGAAGCTCCTCAAGCAGGTCCCCGCCACCAAGGGCGACCAGACGGTCGATCTCGCCTTCAAGTTGGGCGTCGATCCGAAGCAGAGCGACCAGATGGTACGCGGCACCGTCGCGCTCCCCGCTGGCTCGGGCAAGAACGTCCGCGTCCTCGTGTTTGCCAAAGGCGCCGCTGCGGACGCCGCCAAGGCGGCTGGTGCGGAAAATGTCGGTTTTGAAGACATGATCGCCAAATGCCAGGGCGGCTGGGCTGACTTTGATGTCGCTATTGCCACGCCCGAGGCCATGGCCGAGGTCCGTAAGCTCGGCAAAGTCCTGGGACCCCGTGGTTTGATGCCCAATCCCAAGACCGGAACCGTCAGTGACGACACCGCCAAGGCCGTTCAGGAAGTCAAGGCCGGCCGCGTGGAGTTCAAACTCGACAAGAATGCCAATATCGCTGTTCCCGTCGGCAAGATCTCCTTCACCGCCGAGCAACTCCTCGATAACGGAAAAGCTGTGATCGAAGCCGTCATCAAGGCCCGCCCGGCAACTGCCAAGGGGGCCTTTGTTGAGGCTCTCACGCTGGCTGCGACCATGCTTCCCGGTATCCCCGTGGATGCGGCACCATTCCTCAAGAACTAGCAGCGAACCAGGAAAACAGACCACTACAATGCGCCCTGAAAAACCCACCATCGTTGAGGATGTCAAACTCCGTCTGGCAAACTCCCCCTTCCTGATCGTCGTTGAATACGGCGGCATGAATGTGAAGCACTTCGCAGAACTCCGCACCCGTCTTTCAGGTGCCGGAGCTTCCCTCACCGTCGTCAAGAATACCTTCCTGCGCCGCTCCATCAAGGATGCCGGCTTCCCGGAGCTGGATGCCCACTTGACCGGTCAGACCGCGTTTGTTGTTGGCGAAAAGGATATCTGTGCCTCCGCCAAGATCCTGAAAACCTTCTCTGCGGAATTTGAAAAACCCAAGATTCGGGCAGGGATTCTGGACAACTCGATTCTCGAAACCGCCCAGGTGCTTGCTCTGGCCGATCTTCCTTCCAAGGAAATTCTCCAGGCCCAGCTCCTCGGTCTGCTTCTAAAGCCTGCAACACAGCTCGTCCGTACCCTCAGCGAACCCGGCGCCAGCCTGGCCCGCATTCTTCAGGCCAAGGTCAAGGAATCCGAGGCCCCCGCAGCTGCCGAATAAGCATTTCTGCTTACTTCGTCTCCAAACACTTACCAACTCACTCTTACCAAAGAAAAAATTTCTCCCGGCGTACGAAGCCACGACGGGTGAAGGAAACATAACACGATGAATAGTCGGGCCGACGGCTGTCGGTCTCAAATGTCCTGAGGCTTCGGGACGCGACGTCATCAAAAATCCAAACACACCATGTCAGATAATCAAGCACTCGTAGATCAACTCAGCAACCTGACGGTCCTTCAGATTGCCGACCTCGTGAAGTCCCTCGAAGAGAAGTGGGGCGTGAGCGCCGCAGCTCCTGTCGCCGTCGCAGCAGCCCCAGGTGGCGGAGCCGCCGCTGCTGCTCCTGCCGAGGAGAAGACCGCCTTTGACGTCATCCTCAAGGAAGCCGGAGCCAACAAGATCAGTGTCATCAAGGAAGTGCGCGCCGCAGTTCCGGGACTAGGTCTTGCCGAGGCCAAGGCCCTCGTTGAGAGCGCGCCTAAAGCCATTAAGGAAGGGGCCACCAAGGAGGAGGCCGAAGAGATCAAGAAAAAGATCGAGGCTGCCGGAGCCAAGGTCGAGATCAAGTAATCTCCACGGAATTCAACCGGTCATCGTCGCCCGTAGGAATTTCCTATTGACATGATGGCCGGTCTCCCGTAAAAGAACAAGTTCCACCTGTCCCGAGCCCTGCACCCCGGTCACACGACTTCTCATCAAATTGCGACCGCTGCCGCCTGCGCGAAACACGCGACCGGCGGCTCTTTTGCCTTACCGATTTTCCCTGCCAGAATTTTTTGTCTCCCCCCGGAGCCAACAACCCGTTCTCTCCCTTTTCGGCGCTAGCCGTTGAGGAAGAGGCTGCCATCACGGCGATCCCAAGCGACAACCACGCGATACCACCGACCCTGCACCATGTCTGACCGCATCTCCTTCGGAAAACTGCACGAGGCCATCCAGCCCCCGAACCTCATTGAACTGCAGATCAAGTCCTACGAGGAATTTTTCCAAACGGGTGTTGATCCCTCCAAACGTAAGAACGTCGGCCTTCAGGCAGTTTTTCGTGAGTTCTTCCCCATTTTTGGCTTCGAAGAAAAATCAAGCCTCGATTTCGTCAGCTATCTCTTGGAGGAACCTAAAGTCGGTCCCGTGGAGTGCCAGATAGACGGCCAGACCTACAGTGCACCTCTTTACGTGACATTCCGTTACAAGGACGAGAAATCGACGAAGGAGGAGAAGGTCTATATGGGCGAGATTCCGCTCATGACCCGCCAGGGTACCTTTGTGGTCAACGGTGCCGAGCGCGTCGTCGTCAGTCAGCTCCACCGTTCCCCTGGTATCTGCTTCGAGAGCGATGTCCATCTCAATGGCAAGTTGCTCCATGGCTTCCGCATCATTCCCGACCGCGGTTCCTGGACGGAGGTCCAGTTCGATACAAACGATCTTCTCTACGTTTATCTCGACCGGCGCAAACGCCGCCGGAAGTTTCTCGCCACCACATTCCTTCGCGCCCTCGGTTACCCAAGTGACGAGGAAATCGCCTCCCTATTCTATAAAATCGAGTCACTTAAGCTTACCGACAAGCTGGATGAGGAGGAGATCAGCACCAAGGTTCTGCTGCAGGACATCCGGGAAGGAGACGCCATCATTGCCCGGGCCTATGAACCGCTTACTCCAGCCGTCATCCGTGACCTGATCCGTACAGGTCATTCCGATGTCAAGGTGATCGACACCAAGGAGGACGACACCATCGTCAAATCACTTAAGCGGGATCCCGCCCACAGTGAGGAAGAGGCACTCAAGGATATCTATCGCAAGCTTCGTCCCGGCGATCCTCCGACCGTTCAGAATGCCCGCGGCATGCTCAAGCGCCTCTTTTTTGACTCCAAGCGTTACGACCTCGGTCGTGTGGGACGTCACAAGATCCAGCAGAAGCTCGGCCTTGATCCCAAGATCGACGAACGTATCCTCCGCAAGGAGGACATTGTCGAGTCGATGCGCTACCTCCTGAAACTGCGCCGCGGCGATGGTATGACTGATGACATCGATCATCTTGGCAGTCGCCGTGTCCGCACCGTAGGAGAACTTCTGGCCAACCAGTGCCGTGTGGGTCTTTCCCGCACGGAGCGTCTCGTCCGCGAGCGCATGGCCCTTTACGATCCTTCCATTGATCACATCACGCCGCAGAAGCTGATCAACCCCAAATCACTCAGCGCTGTGGTTCGCGACTTCTTTGGCCGTTCCCAGCTGAGCCAGTTCATGGATCAGACCAANNCGCGACGTGCATCCCTCGCACTACGGACGTATCTGCCCGATTGAGACCCCGGAAGGTCCGAACATCGGCCTGATCAGTTCACTGAGCACCTATGCACGGATCAACGACTTCGGGTTCATCGAGACCCCTTACCGCAAGGTCATCAATGGCTGTGTAACCGACAACATCGAGTACCTCACGGGCGACCGTGACGAAAATTTCTACATTGCCCAGGCGAACGCTTCTCTGGACAGTGCAGGCAGGTTCTTGGGTGAAACGGTCTCATCCCGTTATCGCGGTGATTTCGTCGAGATCGAACCCGACAAGATCCAGTACATGGATGTCTCGCCCAAGCAGCTTGTCTCGGTAGCCGCAGGTCTGATTCCGTTCCTTGAACATGATGATGCCAACCGCGCGCTGATGGGATCAAACATGCAACGCCAGGGAGTGCCGCTGTTGATCTCTGAGTCACCGATTGTCGGCACCGGGCTGGAAGGCCGCGTTGCCCGGGATTCGCGAGCCGTCATCGTTTCCGAATCAAGCGGCAAGATTGCCTCCGTTGATTCCCAGCGGATCATCGTGACCAAGGATGGTGAGCTTCCGGAAGGTAAGAAGAAGATCAAGGACGATCCTCAAAATGGTGTTCATGTCTACGAACTCCGCAAGTTCATGCGATCCAATAGCAGCACCTGCATCAACCAGCATCCCATTGTCAAAAAGGGACAAGCGGTCAAGACGGGTGACGTGCTTGCCGATGGACCGAACACAGAAAACGGAGAGCTTGCTCTCGGACGCAACGTGTTGGTCGCCTTCATGCCTTGGAACGGATACAACTTCGAGGATGCCATCCTGATTTCCGAGCGCGTGGTCAAGGAGGATATCTACACATCCATTCACATCGACGAGTTCGAGATCGGAGCCCGCGACACGAAGCTCGGGCCCGAAGAGATTACCCGTGATATTCCCAACGTAAGCGAGGAGGCACTCCAAAATCTCGGTCCGGACGGCGTTATACGCATCGGTGCCGAGGTGAAGCCTGGAGACATCCTTGTCGGTAAGATCACCCCAAAAAGCGAGACCGAACTCGCACCAGAAGAGCGCCTTCTGCGTGCCATTTTTGGCGAGAAGGCCGCAGACGTGAAGGATACTTCGCTAACCGTTCCTTCCGGTACCTATGGCATCGTGATGGACGTCCGTGTCTCCTCAAAGGAGAAGGCAGCCAAGACCAAGATGACTCCGACCGAGTCCAAGCGTCAGCAGAAGATGATCCAAGAAGATCACAAGAAGCGCAAGGACGAGCTCTTCGAGCAACTTACGGAGGCCCTTGCCAACGTGCTTCTGGGCGAAAAAATTCCCTTGGACGTGGTCAACGGCGAGACAGGCGAAATCATCATTCCGGCCAATCGCAAGATTACTAAGATGCTCCTGCGCAAGCTGGCCGGTGTCTATAACGTGGTCGAAATTGATCCAAGCCCGATCCGCAACAAGATCCGCGAGATCATCGGACAGTTCGAGCACCGTTTTGCCGACCTTGAAAACGAGAAGGAGGAGAATCTCGGCCGTGTAGAAAGCGGCGACGATGTCGATCCCGGCATCATCAAGCAGGTCAAGGTCTTCATTGCCAGCAAACGCAAACTGAGCGTTGGTGACAAGATGGCGGGTCGCCACGGAAATAAGGGCGTTGTCGCCAAGATTGTTCCCGAGGAGGATATGCCTTTCCTTCCCGATGGAACTCCGGTTGACATCGTGCTCAACCCCCTTGGCGTGCCGAGCCGCATGAACGTTGGGCAGGTTCTCGAAACCCATCTGGGTATCGCGGCCAAAGCCTTGGGATTCAAGGTCGCTACCCCAGTCTTTGACGGTATTCCCGAGACACGCATCCGTGAATACCTCGTCGAGGCCGGTCAGAAGGAGGGATTCTCCTGGATACAGGAGAACGGCAAATCAACCCTCATTGACGGTCGTACAGGGGACGTTTTTGACCAGCAGGTTGTGGTGGGCATCATCTACATGCTCAAACTGGGACACCTTGTCGCGGACAAAATCCATGCCCGGGCCGTTGGTCCCTACTCCTTGGTCACCCAGCAACCACTGGGAGGCAAGGCTCAGTATGGCGGTCAGCGTTTCGGAGAGATGGAAGTCTGGGCGCTGGAAGCCTACGGCGCCGCCTACACACTTCAGGAGCTGCTCACCGTCAAATCCGACGATGTGCAGGGCCGCACACGTATTTACGAAAGCATCGTCAAGGGGGACAACTCCTTGGAGGCGGGCATTCCCGAGTCCTTTAACGTTCTTATCAAGGAAATGCAGGGACTCGGACTTGATGTCCGGGTAGGGAGCAAGGATGCCCCTCGTCCCCTCCCTCTCACCGACACCGCAGCCTAAACATCTTCCAGCCAAGCGCAGTCCAACCGACACGAGCGACCCAAAGTAACATAACGAGCCATGACCGACACAGCACTTGCACCCATTGATCTCCAGGCAGACCCCAAAAAGTCCTCCTTTGACGAGGTAGGAATTACTGTTGCAGCCCCGGAGACAATCCGGAGCTGGAGCAAGGGAGAAGTTAAAAATCCCGAAACCATCAACTACCGTACCTTCAAGCCTGAGAAGGGCGGACTGTTCTGCGAACGCATCTTCGGTCCCACGAGGGACTGGGAGTGTTCCTGCGGGAAGTACAAGCGTATCAAGCACAAGGAAGTGGTCTGCGATCGATGCGGTGTTGAGGTGACGCTCAGTCGCGTGCGCCGCGAGCGCATGGGCCACATCGACTTGGCTGTCCCGGTTTCCCACATCTGGTTCTACAAGTGCATNNCATATCTGGTTCTACAAGTGCATGCCTTCCCGCATCGGTCTCATGCTCGATCTGACGGGCCGCCAGCTGGAGCGTGTTATCTATTACGAGGATTACATCGTCATTGATCCGGGCAAGACTCCCTTTGAAAAGGGCCAACTTTTGACGGAAACCGAGTTCCGCGAGGCTGAGGATCAGTATGGGGAGGACTTCACCGCCGGTATGGGCGCCGAAGCCATTCAGAAACTTCTCGAAAGCATTGATCTTCTGCAAGAGCAGGTGGTTATCGAAAAGCAGATGACCCAAACAAAGAGTAAGCAGATCCGCAAGAAACTTGCGAAGCGTCTGAAGCTCGTTCAGGGATTTGCCAGTTCCCGGACCCGTCCCGAGTGGATGATCATGAGTGTTCTCCCGGTTATCCCGCCCGACCTCCGCCCACTTGTCCCGCTTGAGGGAGGGCGTTTTGCCACTTCTGATCTAAACGATCTCTATCGCCGCGTCATCAACCGCAACAACCGCCTGCGTACACTCCTGCAACTCAAGACTCCAGAGGTCATCATTCGCAACGAAAAGCGGATGCTTCAGGAGGCTGTCGATGCCCTGTATGACAACGGTCGTCACGGCCGTGCCGTTACCGGCGCCGCCAATCGTCCTCTTAAATCCCTGAGCGACATGCTCAAAGGAAAGGGAGGGCGTTTCCGCCAGAATCTTTTGGGCAAGCGGGTCGATTACTCAGGCCGTTCCGTCATCGTGATCGGCCCCGAGTTGAAGCTCAACCAGTGCGGTCTTCCCAAGAAGATGGCGCTGGTGCTCTTCGAGCCTTTCATCATCCGCCGTCTCAAGGAGCTTGGCTATGTCCATACAGTGCGCAGTGCCAAGAAGCTCATCGAGCGTCAGACTCCGGAGGTTTGGGATATTCTGGAAGAGGTTACCAAGGGTCACGCTGTTCTTCTGAACCGCGCCCCGACGCTCCACCGTCTCTCCATACAGGCCTTCGAGCCGATCCTGATCGAGGGTGAGGCCATCCGTGTTCACCCGCTTGTCTGCACGGCCTACAACGCCGACTTCGACGGTGATCAGATGGCAGTTCACGTCCCCCTCTCCGTTGAGGCACAACTCGAAGCCCGCACCCTGATGCTGGCACCGAACAACATCTTCTCGCCCTCCAGTGGAAAGCCGATTACGAACCCCTCACAGGATATTCCGCTCGGCTGCTACTACCTGACGCAAAATCCCCGCGTTGTTCTATCCAAGGATGGCAAATCTCCCGTCGAAGGGCGCCTCCCGCTCTTTGCGGAGCCGAGCGAGGTGGAACTGGCCCTCTCTGAGGAGAGTGTGAAGATTCACACACGCATCCGCCTTCAGAATCCGGATCGCGGTGTCAAAACCGTCTATGGGAACAGCGAACTCGCCGTGATCGAAACCACGGTGGGCCGTGTTCTCTTCAACCAGATCTGGCCTAAGGAATTGGGCTTCTACAACAAGGTTGCCGGCAAGAAGCAACTCAGCGACATCATCTGGCGCTGCTACAAGGCCGTCGGTCAGGCCCAGACCGTCGAGACGTTGGACAAGCTCAAGGAACTTGGATTCCGCGAGGCCACCCGCGCGGGTGCCTCCATCGGTATCAATGACATGATCATTCCTAAGGAGAAAGCTCCTCTGATCGAGAGTGCCCAAAAACAGATAGCCGAAGTTCAGAAGCAGTATCGCCGCGGTATCATCACCGATGGCGAGCGCAAGAACAAGGTGCAGGATATCTGGACCCACACGGGCGAAGAGATCGCCAATGCCCTCTTCCGGACTTTGGAGCACAATGACGGACGCCGTGAGGCCAACCCAGTATTCATGATGGTCGATTCCGGTGCCCGGGGCAATCGTACCCAAGTCAAGCAGCTCGCGGGAATGCGTGGTCTGATGGCCAAGCCCTCGGGNNATCTCGACCCACGGTGCCCGTAAAGGACTTGCTGACACGGCCCTCAAGACGGCTGATTCCGGCTATCTGACCCGCAAACTGGTCGATGCTTCCCAAGACGTGATTATTACCTCCGAGGACTGTGGCACAGTCAACGGCATCGTGGTCCGTCCTATCTACGAGGGCGACGAGGAGGTCGTCAGCCTCGCGACGCGTATCATCGGTCGCGTGAGCTGTGAGACCGTCAAGGATCCCGTCAGCAACACGCCGATTCTCAAGGCCAACCAGCT
>PLEU01000061.1:304-1237 GCA_003136515.1 Spartobacteria bacterium | reverse complement strand
CTCACCATGCGTACCTTCCACGTGGGAGGTACGGCCAGCCAGACCTTTAAGCAGCCCATCATCAAGGCGAAGAACGACGGCGTTATCCGCTTCAATGACCTTCGCACGGTGCAGGCCCTCGATGGCACCTATATCGTTCTGTCCAAGAACGGTACGGTTGGGATCCACGGCAAGGATGGCCGCGAGCTGGAAAGCTACCCCGTGGTCATCGGATCCGTGGTTGCCGTTGCCGACGGTTCCAGTGTCAAGAAGGGTGAAACCTTCGTCCAGTGGGATCCATACAACGTTCCCATCATCACTGAGAAGACAGGCAAGATTGAGTTCCGGGACATGATCAGCGGCGTCACCATCCGCAAAGAAGTGGATGACGAGACGGGAGTCATGGGAACCGTGGTCATCGAGCACAAGGAAGATCTGCACCCTCAGATCGTGATCGTCGATTCCGCTAACCAGATTCTCGCAAGCTATTCGATACCGGCTGGCGCTCACCTAGAGGTGAAGGAGGGAGAGAAGGTTCAGGCCGGACAGCGCCTGGCCAAGACCCCGCGCAAGATAGCAAAGACCAAGGACATCACCGGCGGTCTGCCGCGTGTGGCAGAGCTATTTGAAGCCCGTCGACCCAAGGATGCCTGCGAAATCGCTCGTATCGACGGTATCGTTGACATCGGCGGCACGGTTCGCGGCAAGCGCAAACTCATCGTCCGCGATCCCCAGACCGGCACCGAGGAGGAGCACCTCATCCCGCTTTCCAAGCACATTATCTCCTTCAAGGGTGATTTTGTGAAGAAAGGGCAGCAGCTTACTGAAGGTCCCGTCGTACCACATGAGATTCTGGATGTCTGTGGACCTCAGGAGCTTCAGGAGCATCTGCTCAACGAGGTTCAAGAGGTCTATCGTCTCCAGGGCGTGGAGATCAATGACAAGCACATCGAG
>PLEU01000061.1:0-139 GCA_003136515.1 Spartobacteria bacterium | reverse complement strand
TCCAACCGCAATTTTGATCTGGTGCATCTCGGGGAGCCTGCTCTCTTTGAGGGTAATTCCGACACCGAAGAAGCCACCCTCTAACGCATTTCACCCAATCTAAAGCCCCCGGATCTCCGCAGCCTGCAAACACACCTTC
>PLEU01000106.1:239-40437 GCA_003136515.1 Spartobacteria bacterium | reverse complement strand
CGCAAGCGCCGCTGCGGCTGGTTTGATGCAGTCGCCACCCGCTACGCCACCATGCTCAACGGGGTGGATGAACTTGCCATCACCAATCTCGACGGCCTTGATTCAATAGCCGAAATCCGCATCTGTACAGGGTATCGACTTGATGGTGAGGGGCGGATACTCGACACCCCTCCTTCCGATGCCGGGGAGTTGGCCCGATGCCGACCTGTTTATACCGTCATGCCGGGCTGGATGACACCTACTGACAAGGTGCTCCGATACAAGGAACTTCCTGTGAAGGCTCGACGTTATGCCGAAACAGTTGCCAAGCTGAGCGGAGCCAAACTTACTATCGTCAGCGTCGGCCCCGGACGAGACCAGACGATCCACCTCTAACTTTCCGAAGGAGTCCTACGATAGCATTACGCCAGTGAGTGTTACCCCTTCATCCAGAGTGCCCATACACATCGCCATCATTATGGACGGCAATGGCCGGTGGGCTCGCGAACGCGGTTTACCTCGTCTCAAGGGGCATGAACAGGGCTCGCAGAGGGTCCAGTGTGTCACCGAAGCCTGTATCGAGGCTGGTGTAAAGTATCTTACTCTCTATGCGTTCTCCACGGAAAACTGGCGGCGTCCAGCCCACGAAATTTCAGGGCTGATGATGCTTCTGGAACACTTTCTTTCAGAAAAGGTGGCCGAAATGAACCGGAACGGAGTACGGTTGGCCACCATTGGACGTACAGAAAGTCTGCCCGGGCCGGTCAGGAAGCGCTTGGAACGCGCCATTGACGAAACCTCTCACAATACACGCCTGACCCTCACCCTGGCCCTCAACTACGGTGGACGCGACGAGATTGTGGATGCCGCGCGCGCTTTGGCCGCCGCTGTGCAGATTGGAAAACTGGAACCGGGAAAAATTACTGCGGAGCACTTCGCCTCCCATCTGAGCACCCACGGGATGCCAGATCCAGATCTCCTAATTCGCACGTCGGGAGAGATGAGGCTCTCCAATTTTCTCCTCTGGCAGCTGAGTTACACGGAAATTCATGTGACTCAAAAACTGTGGCCTGATTTCGGTCCCGAAGATCTCTTCGCCGCTGTCGCCGATTATGCCTCCCGTGAGCGCCGCTACGGGGCCACCGAGGAAAGTCCAGTCCCCTCCACGTTTAATTCATGAAAAATACCTCCCTACCCCCCCAGACTGTTCTCGTTGTTGATAGCGAGACTGACTTTCTCGATTGGGTGCGCCAGCAACTCAAAGCATCTGGAGTTCGTGTCATAACGGAGACCAACTCTACGAATGCGTTCAAGATTTTCTGTTTAGAAAAGCCTGACTTGGTCATCACCGAGATGCACTTGCGTCCGGCGGGAGGACTGGATTTGCTGGCCAAAATTCGCGCCGAATCACCCAATGCGATGGTGATAATAATCAGCGCCTTTGGGACGACCCAATCGGTGATCGAGTCGATGAAGCTAGGAGCATTTGACTTCTTGCGTAAAGAATCTCTGCCATTCACGCTCAAAGTAGTTATCGATACCGCCCTCAAGGCTGCCGCGGAACTCCGCGCCGCCTCACCCAGCAAACCGGCCCTGACAGTGGAGCAATATCGTGACGATATTGTGGGGCAGTCCGAGGCGATGCAGGCGGTTTTCAAGATGGTGGGCCGTGTGGCGATAAGCGATGCGCCGGTACTTGTCACTGGCGAGAGCGGCTCCGGAAAGGAACTCGTGGCCAGGGCGATTCACACTTACAGCGAAAGGAGCAAAAAAAGCCTACTGGCAATCAATTGTGCTGCCATCCCGGAGAATCTTCTGGAGAGCGAACTTTTCGGCCATGAAAAAGGTGCCTTCACCGGCGCCGCGACGCAGCGTATCGGACGCTTCGAGCAATGTCATGGAGGCACACTTTTTCTGGATGAAATAGGGGAGATGCCGCTCGCCGTGCAAAGCAAACTTTTACGAGTTCTTCAGGAAGGTGAATTTTCACGTGTTGGAGGTAATGCCACCATCAGGGCGAATGTCCGCATCGTGGCAGCGACCAATCGTAATTTGGAGCAAGCGATTGTCTCCAAACAGTTCCGGGAAGATCTCTATTATCGCCTCAATGTCGTTGGGATTCACCTTCCGCCGCTGCGTGCACGCAGTGAGGATATCCGCCTTCTTGCAGAATATTTCCTCTCCCGCATCGCCAACCAGCAGCACCGTCCCCTGCTCCAGTTATCAGAAGAGACAATCAGGGTGATGGAATCCTACCCGTGGCCTGGCAACGTCCGGGAGCTCCAGAATACACTGCAGCGAGCCTGTGTGCTCGCAACAAGCGACGTGCTTCTCCCGAAGGATCTCCCGCTGGGTCAGGTTAATGCCGCCGCTGAGATGAACGCGAACGGGACTTCTCCATCTGTGGCCGATACGCAGCGCCCCCCACTCTCGATTGAACAGGCGTCAGGGGCACTTTTTATGGCGCTGACCCGTGAGGAAGGGGAGCGGGAGTTGCTCCCATGGCTGGAAGAGGATTTTACTCGCCGTGCGATGGAACTTACCGGAAATAATCAGGTCAGGGCGTCCAAGCTTCTCGGAATAACTCGCGCCACGCTTCGTAAGCGTCTTGAGAGGCTTGGCGCCCCCGAGACTTCCGTTGTGGAATAATTCCCTTCCCAATGTTGCCCGCAGCTGATTCGTCGTCATGGAGGGCATGGCGTTTGATGGGCGGGAAAATCCAACCTTGGAGCGGGGGTGTACCTCTTTACGATCGTGGTTTCCGGTACGGACAGCATGTTTTTGAAAGTATTGCGATCCGCCAGGGTAGAGCCCTTCTGGTCCCTGATCATCTTTCCCTTCTGAGTATTTCAGCCAAACGAACAGGGATTCCATGTTCCCGCAATCTCCTAGCGGTGTTGCGGTCTTTTCTCAGAACACTTTTTCCCGGCGATGGGATGCTCCGTCTTTATTTGACAGCCGGCACAGGAGCGCCCGGATCGAAGATCACGAATTCCGGGTGCTATCTCGCATGGGAGGCAATGAAATTTCCGAATGCTGCCGATCTGAAGAGGGGCATCACCCTCTTCTCACTTCCTCTGCCATTGGGAGGGAAGGAATGGGGTATCAAGGTCGGAAACTACGCCCCGCATGTTCAAGCACTCCAGGAGGCGCGTCTACTAGGTGCCGAAGAGGGAATTGTCTGCAATGGGCAGGGAAACATTCTCTCCTGCGCGATGGGAAACATTCTTGTTTGGATGCCAGGCTCCCGCAAAAATGGCGTTCCCATGCTTTGCACCCCAACTGCTGGTGAGGATGTGCGCACTGGGGCCGTGCTTTCATGGGTGTGCCGTCACACTCCTGTGCTCGAGAGGAAGCTGCGACCTGCTGATCTGCATCGCGCAGTGGCTCTTGCTGTGACCAATTCACGACTTGGCGTAATGCCTGTTGCCATGGCTGATGGCAGAGTACTTCCGGATCAAGCAAGAGCACTTACTCTGGCACGCGAATATCTCCGCAAATTAATCCCTGAGTCTTGATGAGCTTTTCGGGGGTTCATGACGATTTACTTGATGCGGCTGCCGGGGAAACTCGGCTGCGCAGGTGCTTGGAGTCTTTTCACGCCGGAGTAAATTCCGTGGTGTTGTGTGATGTTTCTGAACAGGCGTGGCCTTTTCTGGGAGCTGTCGCGGCACGATTTCTCTCAAAAGGCCGGCCAGTCTGGTATGTCTGCCGTGATGTGCGGAGCCAAGAGGAATTCGCTTCCGAATTGGGAGCCTGGATCGCCCAAGCGATTCTCTTTCCAGATTTGGAGATCCACTCTGCAGGGCTCGGTCTGCCGGATCCCGAACGGGCCTCCGAGCGCATCTCTCTTCTGGGACGGATGGCTGGGGGGGAGATTCTGGCGCCGGTCATCGCGGCATCGCAATGGGAGGAACTGGTCCCATCCCCTCATGATCTGACCGGCAATATCCTAAAACTTCCTAAGGGGTGGAAGGGTTCTCCGGGTCGGGTGGTAAACCGACTTTCCGATGCCGGATACGACCGAGTAGCACAGGTGACGCGACGCGGTGAATTTGCGTCGCGCGGCGGAATTCTCGACATCTTCTCCTGGCAGCAGGAACTGCCATGCCGACTCGAATTTGACGAGGAAGGGGTTGTTTCCATACGCGAGTTCGATCTTGATACTCAGGCTTCCATCGCTGAATCCGGTGTCTGTACGATTCAGTTGGGTGATACTGACCGTGCGAGTGTCCTACTAAAGCAATATCTTCATCCCGATGATCTAGTAGTGGAGATCGGGAGTGAGGGGGATGTTTCCCATTCGCCCGCATCGCACGGGCGACGTTTGGTTATTTCCTCCGCTCCATCAAGAGTGGATGGGAATGGAAGTGGAATTGTATTTGATCCAATCCCATTCGCCTCCTTTGGTGCCGGGGATTTTGTGATTGATGAGGCAAGGAGGCGGGAGTTTTTTCACCAACTCGCCGCATGGCAAGTGAGTGGATGGCGTTTAGTGTTGCTGAGCGCCACGGAGGGGGAGGGAGAGCGCTTTAGGGAACTGGCAAAGCCTGCACTCAAGGTGATGCCCGAGACTCGACTAGGTGCGATCTCACGGGGTTTTTCGTTTCCGGGAAATAGACTGGTAGTGCTGGCTGATGCGGAGCTATTCGGACGTTCCGCGACACAGCGGTTGCGNNGCGAGCGGCAGCGAGCTTCTCGCGCAGCATTGGATTTCACGGAGTTTTCGGAGGGGGATCTCGTCGTCCATTCCGATCATGGCGTTGGACGATACCTCGGACTGCAACGCCTATCGGCAGCGGATGGGAGTGAGGGAGAGGTTCTTGTACTGGAGTTTTCCGGGGAGGCGAGGCTCTTTGTTCCCATCGAGCAGGCTTGGCAGATTTCGCGCTACGTTGGTGTTGGGAAACACGAACCTGATCTCTCAACGCTCGGCGATGAGAAATGGAAAAAGACCCGTCAAGCTGCAGAGAGATCTGTTTTCCTCTATGCAGGGCGATTGATAAAGCTTCAGGCAGAGCGTGAGGCTGGACAGGGCCATGCATTCGGTCCAGACACTCCTTGGCAGCGCGAACTGGAGCAGAGTTTTCCTTACCGCGAAACAACTGACCAACTCCGGGCGCTTGCCGAAATCAAACAGGATATGGAGTCGCGCAGGCCTATGGATCGCTTGCTCTGCGGCGATGTCGGTTTTGGAAAAACCGAGGTTGCGTTACGGGCGGCGTTCAAGGCGTTGATGGGTGGGAAGCAGGTCGTTCTGCTTGCCCCGACGACTGTCCTAGCCCAGCAGCATCTCCGGACTTTTAGAGAACGGATGAGTGAGTATCCGGTGAAGATTGAACTCCTCAGCCGTTACCGTACGGCCGCCGAGCAGCGTCAAACAGTGTTTGGACTTGCCGATGGCTCCGTCGATCTCGTTGTGGGAACCCACCGACTTCTCTCACCGGACGTGATTTTCAAAGATCTTGGCATGGTCATCGTTGATGAAGAGCAGCGCTTTGGGGTGAAGCACAAGGAGGTGCTCAAGGAGCGTTTTCGACTCATTGATGTGCTTACCCTTTCAGCAACCCCGATTCCTCGGACGCTCTATCTTTCGCTTATGGGGGCACGTGATATGTCAGTGATTGAAACTCCGCCGCCTGCTCGTCAACCAGTTGATACGGTGATCTGTGCCTATGACGAGAGGATCATCCGGGATGCGATTGAGCGGGAACGGGCGCGTGGTGGTCAAGTTTATCTGCTGCACAATCGCATCGGGACGATCGAGAAGGTGGCCTACCGGGTAAGTGAGCTATGTCCTGGTGCCCGTGTCCTGATCGGTCATGGCCGGATGCAAGAGGGGGAATTGGAAGAGGTAATGAAGTGTTTTGTGGAAGGTGAGGCCGATGTCTTGGTCTCCACGACGATTATCGAAAGTGGTCTCGATATTCCCAATGCGAACACCATTATCATTGATCGCGCTGATCGATTCGGCCTTGCTGATCTTTATCAACTGCGCGGCCGGGTGGGAAGGAGCCGACAGAAGGCCTATGCCTATTTGNNGGCCCAGAGTGGTCATATCGCAGCTGTAGGCTTTGATCTCTACTGCCGAATGCTCCGTCAGGCCGTTGACCGGATGAAGGGGGAATCGAAAAATCAATTAGTCACACCTGAACATCAGGCGCTTCTTCGAATCGATTTTGTGGCACTGAGCCATGAGGAACTTCAGGGGTGGGCTCCCGGAAGTAGAGCGCCTGGAAAACAGGATGAAGACGAAATCAAGATAAGTCGCTGCGGGGCCTACATACCGGCGGAATATCTGCCTGAGGCCAGACTGCGGATCGAGGCGCATCGCTCCCTTGCCGCCGCTCCCGACCTGCCTGCGCTCGAGTTATTGATGGCTTCCTGGCGCGATCGGTTCGGTCCTCCTCCCCAAGAAATCAAGAATCTAATCATGTTGGAACGCATTCGCCGGGCGGCTGCTTTGAAGGGCATCACAAAGGTGGAGACGCGTGCTGAACGACTGATGCTGACAAGGCGGGGCGATTTTCTCCTGACCGGTCATCGGTTTCCACGCTTGACGGCTTCCAAGCCCGCTTCCAAGCTTTCTGAGATATTGCGCTTTCTTGAGACAATGAAACAGTAGGATGATCCCAACATCCCCGCTGAAATTGTAACTCTTGTCCATGACTCCGAACCGAATTTTACTGACATTTCTCTTGCTCGTGCCATTCCTGGCTGCCCCAGATTCACTGCGGGCCCAGCAGGAGGTGGTCAACGGTATTGCCGCCGTGGTCAACGGCGAGGTGATTACCTTCTCTCAGGTGCGCGAACTGGCTGCCGCCCAGGAGAAGTCGGCTTCCCAGATTTACCAGGGTGATGATCTCCAGAATAAGGTGAAAGACATCCGGAGGCAGGCGATTCAGGATCTCATCGACCGTGCACTTATCCTTCAGGAATTCAAGAAAAGGGAATTCACTATACCCTCCTATGTCGTCGATGACAGTGTCCAAAAAATCATTCGCGAGGAGTTCGGGGGTGACCGGATGGCTTTTGTCCGGACGCTGCAAGCCCAAGGTTTCACAATGGCCCGGTTCCGAGATGTAGAGCAGGACAAGATCACTGTGCAGGCGATGCGTCAGTCCAAAACCAGCGACAACATCATCGTTTCCCCGGTGAAGATCCGCGAATTTTACAGCAAGAACAGTGCTGCGTACACGACACCGGAGCAGGTGAAACTACGCATGATCGTGCTGAAGGAAGGGGATACCTCCGGAGGTGATGCACCTACTGATCCCGGGATCGGGAAGAAGCAAATGGCCTCTGAAATCCGCGAGAAACTTGCGGGTGGGGCCGAGTTTGACCGTCTGGCTCAGATGTATTCTGAGGATTCCACCAGTGATGCGGGCGGTGATTGGGGTTGGGTTGAACGCAAGACACTCAACGAAGATCTCGCCAAGGTGGCTTTTTCCCTCAAACCGGGGGAGATCAGTCCAGTGATCACCGTTGATAACGCTTACTACATCCTAATGGTTGAGGCGAAGAAACCAGCAATCACAAAACCTCTTTCAGAAGTGCAGCAGGAGATTGTCCAAAACCTGATTCAACAGGAAAAGCTCAAGACGCAGGAGCACTGGCTGCAGACCCTCAGGGATAAGGCTTATATCAAGATTCTCTAATTACATGAGCGGGAAGAAATCCGCCATGCCCAGTCGACAAGCATTGCCTATAATAGGGCTGGTGGCCGGTGATCCTGCCGGGGTCGGCCCCGAATTGTTATTCGGCGCGTTGAGGGATCGACCAGAAGGAGTGGCTCTTGAGGTAATAGGTGATCCCTCGCCAAGGAATCCCGGTTCGCCCGACCGGGAAGGATCATTATGCGCCATCGCTACGCTGGAGGAAGCCGCAAGACGTGCCGTTGCGGGGGAACTCGCAGCCGTTGTAACTGGACCGGTCAGCAAGAAGCATCTCCATGAAGCCGGTTTTTCTTTTCCAGGACAGACCGAGTTCTTTGCCGCCCGTGCGGGAGTAAAAGACTTCGCTATGTTGCTCACCGGTGGCCCCTTGACTGTGGCTTTGGTGACGGCTCACGTGCCCCTGCGTGAAGTTTCCAGACTGTTGCAGACATCTGAGATAGTACGGGTGGGGGGGCTGCTTGCCCGTTTTTTAAAACGCAGGGGTATTTCTAATCCCCGGATTGCGGTGGCAGGACTCAATCCACATGCCGGAGAGGAAGGCGACATGGGTGATGAAGAAGAACGGGTGATTGCGCCGGCTTTGCCTATGTTGACAGCCGTAAATCCCGATGTCTCATTTTCAGGACCATGGAGTCCCGACACGATTTTCTGGCGTTCTGCCAACGGGGAATTTGATGCCGTACTTTGCATGTATCATGACCAGGGGCTGATACCGTTGAAGTTGCTTGGATTCCACGATGGAGTGAATGTCACCATCGGCCTGCCGTTTGTCCGTACCAGCCCTGATCATGGAACCGCCTACGATCTTGCGGGAACGGGGAAGGCCCGAAAGGACAGTTTCCTGTCCGCAGTCCGCCTCGCAGCCTCCTTGATACGCTAGAAGCTGTCCAAATGGTCATATAACCATCGACAAATATGGATCAGTCAGAGGATTCATCAGCTCAAGAGGTTAGGACTTCTCCCGATTATAGAGGCAGCAAAAACAAACTTTATGATGAACTCATCGGTTTTTGATTGATCGAAGGGGGCTCTACGTTTGCTCTTTGATGGTGGAACAGATATCTCAGACGCCCCAATCACCCCTTGGCGAGCTCGTTGCCATTCGGCGGCAGAAACTTAAGGCCCTTCGGGATCAGCGAATCGATCCCTTTGGAGCTGCATTTCAGACTTCCGGCACTGGCGGGGAGGTGAAGGATGGCTTTTCCGAAGGCTGTGCCGTGATGCTTGCAGGACGCATTACAGCCTATCGCGACATGGGAAAGAGTCGCTTTCTGGATCTTTCCGACATCAGCGGGCGTATGCAGGTCTACCTGAATTCCAAGGGACTGGATGCTACTTCTCTAGCAGCGGCCACCCAGCTTGATATCGGCGATTTTATCGGCGTGGAGGGAGAGTGCTTCACCACACGTACGGGGGAGTCGAGTGTACGCGCGAACAGGCTGGTCATACTCTCCAAATCCCTGAGACCGCTTCCTGATAAATGGCACGGGGTACAGGATTCAGAGACCCGCTATCGTCAGCGCTACCTCGATCTGATAGCCAATCCGGCGTCGCGTGAGACGTTTCTTCAACGCACAAGGATTGTTCGCGAAATCCGCCGATTTGTAGATGAGCGCGGATTTCTAGAGGTGGAGACTCCGATGATGCAGGCGATCCCCGGCGGGGCCGCAGCCGAGCCGTTCAAAACCCATCACAATGCACTTGGTATGGATTTTTATCTTCGCATTGCACCGGAACTATATCTCAAGCGTCTTCTGGTGGCGGGCTTCCCGAAGGTGTTCGAACTCAACCGTAGTTTCCGCAACGAGGGAATTTCGCGCCGCCATAATCCCGAGTTTACGATGTTGGAAGCTTACTGGGCATTTGCCGATTTTCAGATCATGTCCGTGCTTGTTGAGGAACTCATCTGTCATCTCGCGGTGATGCTTGGGAACGATGATCATCAGGTGCATCATCACGACCGTGAGGGAAACATCATCAAGACGATCAATCTCTCACGTCCCTGGAAACGGGCTTCGTATCACGACCTAGTCGAGGAGACGGTGCCAGGCTGGTTCGCCCTCGACAAGGCCGGCAAGCAGGAACGGTGCGCCGAACTCGGCCTTGATATTTCCCATTGTCCCGAAGAGTTCGAGATGACCCAGCATCTCTTTGAAAAAATGGTGGAGGAAAAAACAATCGACCCCTGTTTTGTGACCCATGTTCCCAAGGAGCTTGTGCCTCTGGCCCGCCTCAATGATTCGGATTCTTCCACAGTGGATGTCTATGAACTTATCATTAACGGACAGGAGATTTCACCAGGTTATTCCGAACTGAATGACCCGGATCTCCAGCGCGAACGTCTGGAGAATCAGGCAGGTGGGGAGCATCAGAAAATCGACACGGAATTTCTGGATGCCCTAGAATATGGCATGCCTCCTGCTGGGGGAATCGGCATCGGAATTGACCGTCTGGTGATGCTGCTGACAGGCGCCGAGTCGATCCGGGACGTCATACTCTTTCCTCATCTGAAACACCGTCCAGTCAGGGTTGCCGGAGATTCGTGAGCAAGGATCCGGATTCCGTAAGCCACTATCTGGGACCCTGGGGGGCCTTTCCAGTCCCATACTCGAAGGGCATCTTCAATTTTCATTGGTTCAACTTTTACAATGCGATCTGTTTTCAAATCATCATCGGCGCGCCCGTTGTCCTGCTAGCCAAAGACCTGGGAGCAAATTCAGTAGTCCTCGGAATCATTGCGGCCTTCACTCCTCTGATGACGGTCCTGCAGTTACCTGCGGCACGCTATCTTGAGAGATATAGTTATCGTTCCTTCGCCCTCTCAGGCTGGGCACTTAGATCCGTTTTCATTGCGGTTGTGGCGGTTATCCCGATGTTGAGTTCGGCTTCCAGAGAATTTAGGCTCAGCCTACTACTTGGCAGTCTCTTCTTTTTCAACTTATTGAGGGGAATCTCCACAACGGCCTTTCTCCCCTGGATCACGACGCTAGTCGGAAGTGAAATCCGGGGACGATTCATCTCAGTCGATCACATGTTCATTAACTCGGGATCCCTGGTCACCATGCTCTTTTCGGCGTTTTTGATGAGCGGGAGTGTGGAACCGTTACGCTACTCGCTGGTGATATGGGTCTCCGTGGCCGGTGCCGCCATCAGTTTGCTCTATATGCGCCAGATTCCCGACGCCGCGCAGGAGCGTAATAGCGTGGAATCAGCCGTAAAAGTTTCGTTGGGCGAAATGGCCGCCTTGGTACCATTCCGCAACTGGATGTTTTTTAATCTCCTTTTCACGCTGGTGGCAGGGGGACTCAGCGTTTTTCCTGTGGAGTATCTGAAGATGCAGGCGCACTTCTCTCCCTCCATGATTTATCTACTTTCCATCGGTTCCTTTCTCGGGCCTTTGCTTTTCCTTCAAGCCGTCGGCAGGAGGGTGGATCACAGCGGCAGCAGAATCTTCATTCGAGGTGCGGTGCTCCTCTTTACCGTGGTCCTGTTTCTCTGGTTCACCATGTCATCAGGGGTGATCCCCCATGATTGGAAACTCGTCCTTATCCTTAACCTGCTGGGTGGTACGGCGATGGCTATCTACAACATGGCCAATGGACATCTTTGGATGGCGGTTGTTCCGGAAACTGGGAAGAATCATTATTTCGCTGTGAGCATGGTCATTTTGAGCATCGGATCGGGTGTGGTGCCTATTCTCTGGGGATGTTTGTTGGATGCATTGGGTGGGCTTGACATGACGGCGGGGCCGTTTCATCTGCGCCGTCACAGCATCTATTTTCTCGGTATTGCCCTGATTGCCGTCGTCTCTTTTTTTGCGAGCAGGATGCTTGTGGAACCGCGGAAAACGGGTGTTCGTGCGTTGGCCTGAGCGAATTCCACATTTAGGATTTTTCTTCCCAACCTGACATGTCACATTTTGGCATGAGTCTTCCTGCCTCGCTGTTTCTGGCAGCCCGCTATCTCAAACCCAAACGCACATTCCTAGCCGTCATCACGCTAATCTCCGTGATTGGGGTGACCCTCGGAATCACCGTGCTGATTCTAGTGATGTCGGTGATGACAGGTTTTGAGCGTGAGTTGCAGCGCAAAGTCATCGGGTTCGATGCCCATCTGTTGATTTCCAACAACGGACTCATGGATGACTGGCATGCTGTGGCCGGGAAAATTGCCAAAGCTCCCGGCGTTGTCGCCGTTGCCCCCTTTGTCCAGGGGCCGGTGATCGTCGAATTCAACCATCAGCGCCTTGCCCCAAAAATCCGTGGCATTGAACCCGCACTGGAAGAGAAAGTCGGGGATCTGACGAACGTCATTGCGGGTAAACTTGATCTGGGTGGGGATGACGCAGTGATGGGCTCCGAGTTGGCACGGGCGCTCGGCGTAAATGTCGGCGACGTTATCACAATCTATTCGCCCAGAAACATAGGTGACGTACTGGAGCAGATCGACCGACTCAAGGGGAAGTCGGGAAAAGCAAACAGAGACGGCGACATTGACTCCCTCCGGCAGATGGTCCTGCCGACAGAACTGACGGTCACAGGCATTTTCGAAACCGGGCGGTATGTGTACGATAGTGAGTTTCTTCTGGTGCCACTTCACATCGGACAGGAGCTTTACGGACTAGGCGATTCGGTTCACGGCCTTGCCGTGAGGACCGTGGATCCCGACCGTGCCGCCGAGATTAGGGAGGGACTTCTTAAAGTGCTTCCGGAGGATTTCTCGTGTGTCACCTGGATGGAAATGAACAAGGAACTCTTCGATGCCATCGCGATGGAGCGACACGTCATGTTCTTTCTTCTGATGTTCATCATCCTGGTCGCCGCATTCGGCATCATGAATACGCTGATCACTATGTCCGTGCAGAAGACGCGTGAAATCGGTGTCCTCAAGGCTCTCGGCGCCCGCACGTGGCAGGTGATCTCAGTGTTTCTGATTCAAGGTATGGTGATCGGCATCATCGGCGTTGTCTCGGGACTGGCGCTCGGAATGACCTTGATCAGATGGCGCAACGAGGTGAGCCATTGGCTCGCCTCTGTCCTGCATGTGGAGATATTCCCTAAGAGTGTCTATGAATTCTCCCAAATTCCGGCGGAGGTTGTGCCTGCCGATGTGGCGTTGATTTGCATTAGTGCCTTTGTCATCTGCTCTGTGGCGGCATTGATCCCTGCTTGGATAGCTTCTCGCCTTGATCCGGTGAAGGCACTGCGCTGTGAGTGAAGAAGAAAACCGTTCAGATGCAAACCTCTCAAGCCCCAAAAAATCCTAGCTGAGAATTTCCAGCCTGGCCCCATCGGTGAGCAGTAGGAGTCCATAGATGACACCGAGCCAGCACGCGAGACTCCAGCGCCATTTTTCCCTGCAGATCCATCCGATCAGATCGCGATGTAAATAGGGCATCCCGACTAGGAAAAGACCTGTCAGCACCCATACGTAAGCGAGCAGGGCGAGTGCTAGGTGGAGGAGTCCGTTCTGAAGAAAAGTTGCCTCGAGCACAGGCTGAGCGCTCAAGAGTAAAAGAAATCCCACCGAGCGTGAGGAGAGAAACTCAGGCACGAATTTCCATAGGAGAACCGCACCGGCAACAGTGGCGATGATGATTTTTTCACGCATGGGGGAAAATTCGCCGAGATCCATTGTTGCAGTCATTCCGACAACCCAAACCGTTGAGATAGACAGCAGCACTGTTGACCAGATGCGGGAACGCGGAAAATCCCGGGCTACCATCATGCATAAATCGGGAGCCAGCAGTCCGAAAAGATGGGAGCCGACAAGGGCCGTTCCTATCAGAACCGCAACGAGTGGAAGATTTAGCGTGGGGAGATAGGAGAGAAAATCCATGAATTGCGGTGTCTGCAGGAAGGAATGGGCAATGTGGGTGAACTGCTGTTGTGGAGATTATCGCGCCTCTTGCCAAGCCTCCGAGATCAGTGCTGCAGCAGCAGCAGATACTTCCGCCTCTTTCTTACTCCGCCCGGACCCCTCACCAAGTGTAAGTCCTTCCCAGACGACACGGCAGCGGAAGTGTTTGAGATGTTCGGGGCCAGACTCCTCCAGGAGTTCGTAACCAGGGGCGCTCGGGGCGAGTGACTGGAGAATTTCCTGAAGTTTCCCCTTCGGATTGATCTCCTCCGGCTCTTCCGCGACGGTATTCAGATCCGCAGAGGCCACGCGGAGGATGAATATTCGGGCGGCACCTAGTCCTCCATCAAGATAGATCCCCCCGACGAGGGCCTCAAACGAATCGCCGAGAGTCGAGGCGCGGTCACGTCCGCCGCTGGCTTCCTCACCTCGTCCCATCATCAGATGCTCCCCGAGGCGCAGGTGGCTTGCATGCACCTTCAGGGCGGCGCGGGAAACCAACCGTGTCCTGATTTTGGTGAGTTGCCCTTCGGTGAAGTCCGGGAATTTATGAAAAAGCTCCTCCGTTATAACGAGTTGAAGGACGGCATCGCCTAGGAATTCGAGCCGCTGATTATCAAATGGATAATCCTTTCTTTCCAAGGAAATGCTTGCATGCGTAAGGGCCTCGGCAAGTAGCAGCGAATTGCGGAATTTGTAACCGATCCTCGCCTCAAGCGGATTCATCAAATGATCGATAGCGAGGCGAGAGGTATCCATGGATAGCCCTCCAGTAATGCGGCCTCAGGTGTCTCTCGCAAGCTCTTTTCTGTATGGGTGCCGGAGAGAGAAAAAATGGAATATCATTTTTTTCACCAACCTCTCCATGCGAGGAGGTTGTATTGTGAACCGTGGCAGGGATAAATGTCCCATACTGTACTAATACGATGAATAAATCGATCCCAATCGTGATTTTCATTTTGCACATTGCTTCAACAGGGAGTAAAACTTCCGACCCGTTTGTCACGGGAGTCCGGATCGGTAGCTCAATGGTAGAGCAGTTGACTCTTAATCAATTGGTTGAAGGTTCGAGTCCTTCCCGGTCCACCAACTTTCTATAAGGCTCTAGGGCGATAAGCGCTCTCTAGAGAAAAGACTCTCTCCCAGTTTTAGGGTTGGGCATCAGTAATAGAGCCTTTTTTTCTCGAACATAGGTATCCTCCCAAGGCCAAGTTCTCTTGGCCTAGATTACTTCGCCCGAATGCCCGCGAGCACGGTGCCCCCAATCTGAGCACCAGTAATGAGCTTATTGAGGTTAGGTTTTCCTTTGCCAATTAGTCCTCGAATGTCGAATTGCACTGGTTGTGCGGTCTGTTTCATTACTAGTCGCCTCTCTGCTTGAGCTCCCCCAAACTGCGTCCCTGACACGGCAAAAAGTCCTAAACCGCAGTTAATCTCCTTTGCCTTGGCTGGTAGTGACAATTATTCTGTCACTCTATAGTAGTGGCTTTGCAGGTGGTATGGACAATGGGGTAGATATAGCACCCATTCCGAAAATAAAACCGGATGCAAACCACGATTTCTGCCCTGCGATAAAAGTCAGCCAGCAATTCAAAACGACTGCTATAGCCTATAGGACAACTCAATTCTGAGGTGACGGATGAGTGGCTGGCTAAAAAATTTCTTAAATTTCAGATTTCCTTCGTGCTCCGACGAGGGGGAAGGCTGTAGCCTCGGAACCTTCCATGAAAGGCTATCCAGAACTTCGTATCTTCAGTGGTTCCGCGCATCGCCAACTTGCAAACGACATAGCTGCATATCTTGGCCAACCATTGGGGGATGCCACGGTTACCTCTTTTCCCGACGGAGAGACCTTTGTCAAAATCAATGACAATATTCGAGGGCGCGATGTGTTCATCGTCCAACCAACCTGCCCACCCACTAATCAGAATATCATGGAGTTGCTCATCATGGTTGATGCGGCCCGCCGTGCGAGCGCCGACCGGATCACGGCAGTTATTCCCTTCTTCGGTTATGCCCGCCAGGATCGCAAGGATCAGCCGCGCGTTCCGATTACGGCTAAGCTGGTGGCGAATATTCTCGTTGCAGCCGGAGTCCATCGAGTGCTCACGATGGATCTGCATGCACAGCAGTTGCAGGGCTTCTTCGATATTCCGGTCGATCACCTTTATGCCTTGCCGGTGATGGTCGATTATATACAGAGCAAGAAGATCAGCAATCTCGTGGTCGTCTCTCCCGACGTCGGGGGCGTGAAAATGGCGAGCGCGTATGCTGAGGCTCTCGGCGCGGGTCTTGCGATCGTGGTGAAGCGCCGCAGAACGGCCACCGAAGTCGATGCGCTACACATCATAGGCGAGGTGGAGGGGAAAAACGTACTCATTGTGGACGACCTCACGGAGACAGCCGGCACTCTGACCAGTGCGGCAAAGATCCTCCGCACCCAGAATGTTGGTGATATTTATGCTGGCGTCTCGCACGCTGTGCTGACAGATTTAGCGGTTCAGCGGTTGCAGGGCTCTGAAATCAAGGAGCTCATCACCACCGACAGCGTCCCCGTCCGTCAAGGAACGGGGGATCGCGTGCGGGTTCTTTCCGTCGCCGAATTGCTCGGCGAGGGAATCCGTCGCATCCATGGAGGCGAGTCGGTCAGCTCGCTGTTCCGACTCAAGCAACAATCAGCATCTTCCCAACCAATCGAATCCAATGGCTAAACAGGTCACACTTTCCGCCCGACACCGCACCGACGTCGGACGCAATTCCATCAAGCAGCTCCGTACCCGGGGTTCCATCCCAGCCGTCATTTACGGGCACAAAGATCTGCCGGGCAATCTCGAGATCAGCCATCGCGAGATCGCCGCACTCCTTTCGCATGCTGTGGGTGAAAATATTCTCGTCGAACTTCAGATCTCCGGCGAGAGCGGAAGCTCCAGCAAGCTTTCCCTCATTCAGGAGGTGCAGCATCACCCGGTTCGCGGAGACATCCTTCATGTCGATTTTCTTGAGGTGGCCACCGATGAGGTTCTACATACCGAAGTTCCCATCGAGCCCGTTGGCGAGGCTGATGGTGTTAAAAATTTTGGCGGCCTGCTGGAACACAGTCTGCGCTTTCTCCACATCGAGTGCCTTCCTAAGGATCTCCCGGAAATCATCAGCGTCGATGTCAGTGCTCTCGGACTCAATGAGTCTCTTCACGTCCGTGAGATCATTCTTCCGGAGGGTGTCAAGGCCACCAGTGATCCTGACCTTACCGTATTCATCGTGGCGGAACCGAAGACAGAAGTCACTCCAGCTCCCGGGGCCGAGGCTCCGACCGCTCCAGAAGTGATCAAGGAGAAGAAGCCGGTTGAGGGTGCCGATGCCGGGAAAAAGTAACCGGCGCCCACCGCAGATTTGAATCAAAAGAAGCAGACCTGCTGAAACAGCTCTTCAGAAATTCCCGACTTGATGCCAGCTTCTCACGAAGGCATGCGCCCCAGTGACGATACCATTCTTCTCGTGGCAGGCTTGGGCAATCCCGGTAGGGAGTACGAGGGAACCCGCCACAATATCGGATTTGCCGTTCTAGATCTGCTGGCGCAACGGCTTGGAGTAACTTTTTCCAAAAAACCCAGATGGGATGCCCACGTGGCGGTCGTTCCCGATTCCGGGGTGACACTTCTGAAACCTACCACTTTTATGAATCTGAGTGGTGAGGCTGTAGGTGAATACGCCCGTTTTCGCCGCATTCCTGCCTCCTCGACGTTGGTGGTGCTGGATGACGCCGCCCTACCGCTTGGAACACTCCGTCTGCGCCGCGATGGAGGATCGGGTGGCCAGAATGGACTGAAATCCGTGCTGCTGCACTTCGCCACCGAGCAGGTTCCTCGTCTCAGAGTAGGGATCGGAGGAGCTGAGAGTGCCGAAGGAGGAGGTGGCGATTTGTCCGATCACGTACTTTCTAAATTTCGAAAAGATGAGATGAGTGAAGCCGCACAGGCGGTTTCTAGAGCAGTCGACGCTCTCTTGTGCAGCCTAGATCAAGGAGTGTTGCATGCAATGAACCTTTACAACGCCAAACCCTCCACTACTAAAAGTAGAGACAACACCGCAAACCAACTATGACAAACCGATACGAAATACTCCTCGCGCTCAATGCAGCCGGAAAAGAAGAAACCAACAAAGACCTCATCGAACGGCTTGAAAAGGCAGTTTCCTCGGAGGGAGCTCAGATAGAGCAGGTGCAGCGTCTGGAACGCCGTGAATTTGCCTATCCGCACGATAAGCTAAAAGGGGCCTATTTCGTGAACTTCGTCCTAACGGCAGAGCCATCTGCGATTTCCAAAATCCGCACCAAGCTCACGCTTGATGAGGAAGTCGTGCTTCAGAATTATCTTCGCAAGGGCACTCTTAAGGCGAACGGAAAGGCACGCAAGGCTGCCAAGAAGATTGCCAAGACGGCCTGAGAGCATTTTATTCCAAAACCATCAGGTTGTTTGACAGAACTAGCCTCTAACAGATTTTATTTTTCTTCCATCTCCTCTCCGATAGACTTGAGTCTTAACCCCTACACACCGATCCAATGGCCAACCTTAACAAAGTGATGCTCATCGGGAATGTCACCCGCGATCCCGAAATCAAATACACACCGAAAGGGAGTGCCGTCACCGATCTGGGTATAGCCGTAAACCGGGTCTTTACCCCTGAGGGAGGAGAAAAACGCGAGGAGACGACCTTTGTCGATGTCACCCTCTGGGGGAGGCAGGCGGAAATAGCCGGCGAGTATTGCAAGAAAGGACGTTCGATCTATGTGGAGGGACGCCTTCAACTCGACAGCTGGGAAGACAAGGCCTCCGGACAAAAGCGCACCAAACTGCGTGTCGTCGGGGAAAATTTCCAGCTTCTTGGACCCCGGCCGGGCGGTGCGGCTCCGGGTGCAGGAGAGGAGGAATATACTGAGCGATCTCCCCAAAGGCGCGAATCTCCGGCCCAGGGTGGAGGAGGATTCAGCAGTGGCCGCACCCCAGCGCAACAACCTCCTTTGGAAGATGATGACATCCCATTTTGACACCGTCCTGACAAGCAGCATGGAGAGTTGATGTTTGAGAGCTGAAACCTCAGGAGAAGAAAAATTTCCTGCATCTCATGGAAACGGGTGGCTGACGGGACTCGAACCCGCAGCGGCCAGAACCACAATCTAGTGCTCTACCATTGAGCTACAGCCACCATTGTTTCCGCCTTCAAACGGCGGGTTGACATCATGGTTAACTAGAGCCAGTTGTCAATCTCCGCAGCTTTAAAAAAGTTTTCTTGATGACCCAAATCCTCGGCTCAAAAGCGAATTCTAAAACGGGACCGATACGCCGCAAATTTATTCTCACGTCAGCCCCATCCCAGATGGCGACTGCAAAAGCGGTCGAGATCGAACAGGGATATATCGCGCGGGATCGCGGGCATGAACTCCGTGTCCGCCGCGAGGGAGTAAGCTACTGGCTCTCAGTCAGGGATCGCAGCGCTAGGGCCGTCGCCGGACAGGAAATCCGCATCAAGAAGAGCCAGTTTGAAACACTCTGGCCCTTTTCGTCCGGCCAGCGGATCACGCGTATCCGCCATGTGATGAAGATGGGTAGGCTCAGGATGAAGATCGATGAATTTACCGGAGAGCATGCCCCTCTCCGGCTGGCCGAAGTATTTTTTCCCGATTACGCCGCGAGCAAGGCATTCAAAAAACCTGATTTTCTCGGCGAGGAAGTGACGCGTCGCGAGGAGTATCAGACCGCCGAGATGGCCATCCATGGGGCTCCAGAACCCTCCGGCATGTGCCAGTTGGGGTTGTTGCCCTACACCTTCATCGACCGCAGGCTTCATCTACTTTTGATTACCAGTTCGTCGGGAAATCGCTGGATCTTACCCAAGGGGCGCCAAGAGCCCGACATGACCCCTCACGAAGTGGCGGTCATGGAGGCAGTCGAGGAGGCGGGCGTGCTGGGAACGCTGCGCCGCGATCTGCGCACCCGGTGTCAGATGGCCGACGGTCGCTTTCTCCAACTTTACGCGATGAAGATTTCTAAACTACTCAAAAACTGGCCTGAGGAGAACATCCGCCGCCGCCGCCTCTTTCCGCTCACGGATGCCATCGAGATTATCAATGATCCCGGTGTGGCCAAGGCCGTACGTCGTCTTTCCGTTGCCCTGAATAAATAACCTCATAACGCTTGCCTTCCCTGATACAGATCAGGGAAGCTCTTCACTCCGCTGCGGCGGCACTTGATTTCACGGCCTTCCCCCTCTAGTCCAGAGGGTTTCGGACCGGTTCCATCGGCGCCGTCACCCCAGAAAACAAAACCCACGTCTCTCAGGCCTGATTTTTACACACCAACCTTCCGATGTTCACCACGATTCGCAAAAACCACCAGTTCCTCATGCTGGTTATCGTCATCCTGACGATTCTTGGCTTCATAGGGCTTTATATACGGGCAAATCCCTCTCAGTTCGGCACCAATGATGTCCTTTCGATCTATGGACGCGTTGTACAGAGCGCGGAAATCGACTCTCAGGTTCGTAGTTATCGTCTGGCTCTCGCCCTTGGTTTGACCGATTTTGTCAGCGATCTTGGAGGATTGGGTGAGGATGAAAACGTCTCTCTCAACAATTATCTTCTCAATCTGCTCCTGATAGAGCACCAAGCAACGGAGCTTGGAATCCGTCCTTCCGACGATGAGGTGTTAGCAACCATAAAGTCTCTCGCCCCGCTTCAGACTGATGGAGTCTTTGACCCTGCCAAATATACCGCCTTCGTGCAGGATCAGCTTGCCCCTCGTGGACTTACCGAGCGCCAGATGGAGGATATCGTGCGCGACTCAATTCGAGTGAAGAAACTAAAGGCCATCATCGCCTCGCCAGTGGCGATTGGTGAGGGGGAGATTCGGATGGCAGCCCGAATATATCAGCCCGTCACGGCACAGGTGCTTCAATTTGACCTAGAGAAGTACAGTAAGGACTTAACTGTGACACCTGGAGAGATCTCGGCATTTTATGAAAAGAATAGGGAGGGGCTGAAGGCACCAGAAAACCGCTCCATCTCGTATGTTGTCTTTGAGTTGCCGGCATTGCAGCAGAAGCTGGAGGGGAAGGATAGAGCAAATGCACTTCAAAAACTGGCTGACCAAGCCGTTGGTGTGGAGAAATCCATCCGTGACGGAATTTCACAAGGGTTTGATTTTGCTACTGCCGTGGGTAAACAGTCCCTCCAGGCACAGAAGGCTGATTTCATCCAACGTGATGGAACCAAGCAAGGTAAAGACTCGGGACTCCCCGAGGCTCTAGTGAACGCTGCTTTCAGACTCCAGAAGATCGGCGAAATTTCAGATATCATTCAGGATGGCGGCTCTTTTTACATCGTCACCGTGGATTCTGTTTCTCCGGCCCATCAACTTGAACTTGCCGAAGTCACTCAAAGGATTGAGACCCATCTCAAGTCACAAAAATCCTCCAAGGCTGCTCAGGAAGCGGCTGAGAAAGCACTTTCCGAAATTCACACGGCCCTGAACTCCGGTAAAAGCTTTGCAGATGCAGTCAAGGGCGCAGGGCTCAAGGAGGAGCAGTTAATTAATATTGTTCCCTCCGATCCGAAGAATAATGAGGAACAGCAGGCCCTCACCCAGGCCACGTTGTCACTCAAGGAAGGTGAGCTTGGTCAGCTCGAACCTGCACCCTGGGGCTTCTTTGCAGTCTATCTGCAGAAACGCACTCCGCTTACAGACGCCGAATGGAAGGAATATCAGGCTGACATTTCCAAGAAGCTGCTGACCAAGGATCAGGATCTACTTTTCACAGAGTGGTTGCACACATCACTAGGAACCGCGCAAATCAAAATGCTTCCCGGTGCAGCGTCAACAGGTGGATCTTAGGAGTTTAACCCATTTCAGATGAGATGAACAATCAGGAGGCGGCTTCTGCGGAAATCGCCCTCCTCTTTGATGAGGCGAGCGGCGATATTGCTGTCGGCGAGTTGGAGGCGGCGGTCGAGAAATATCGCCGCTGTATCGACCTTGATCCAGAGTGTTTTGACGGCTGGCATGCGCTTGGCATGGCGCTTATGAAGACAGGGCATTTTTCCGAGGCCATCGAGGCGGGGCTCAAGGCCACGCAACTCCGCCCCAATGACCAACTCGCCTGGTCGAGTCTCTCCATGTTCTATGTCCGTAACAATCAGATTGCCGAGGCAGAGTCCGCCGGAGTAAAAGCGCGGATTCTTTCCTGGGGTGGTAAGATAGTAAAGGAGGATGTCGACACCACGACCACTGCCGAGGTGACAGCACTGAAGCCGATTCCCGGCGACCCGACCCATTCATAATTCATGAAAGATACTTTCTTCATCACGACAGCGATTGATTATACCAATGGCGCGCCGCACATCGGCCANNGGATCTCTGGAAAACGCTAGGCATCTCGTATGACGAATGGGCTGCGACAACCGCTCCGCGCCACACAAAGGCGGTTCAGAAAACCTTGACCGATCTCAAGGAGAAAGACTGGCTCTATAAGGCCACCTACAAAGGTCACTACAGTGTACGCCAAGAGCAGTTTTTGACCGACAAGGAACGCGGCCACGATGGGGAATTCGGTCCCGAATGGGGCGAGGTGATTTTTCTAGAAGAGGAGAACTGGTATTTCCGTCTCTCCCATTGCACCGAATGGCTGTTGGCATTTCTGGAAAAACGCACCGATTTTATCATACCAGGCTTCCGCCAGTCCGAATTGAAGAATGCAGTAGCTAAGATCACGGGCGACCTTTGCATCTCTCGGCCCAAGAGTCGACTCTCCTGGGGAATCGAACTCCCTTTCGATCCGGACTTTGTTACCTATGTCTGGTTTGATGCCCTGATCAACTACATCAGCTTTGCAGGATATGAAGAGGAAGGGAGTGAGTTTGAGAAGCTTTGGCCGTGTAACCTGCATGTCATCGGCAAGGATATCCTTATTCCTGCTCATGGGGTTTACTGGCCTTGCATGTTGCATGGTATGGGGTTCCGTGACGACCAGATGCCGATTCTCCTTGTGCATGGGTTCTGGAGTCTGCGTGGGGAAAAGGTCAGCAAGAGCACGGGGAATATCGTCGACCCAGCAGCACTCGCCGAGACTTACGGAGTGACCGCTCTTCGTTACTACCTCATGCGGGATGCCGCGACCGGATATGATGCCGATTTCAGTGAAGAACGTCTCATTCAACGGCACAATACCGAATTGGGAAACGGCCTCGGTAACCTTGTAAACCGGACTCTGAGCATGACTCGGAAGTATCGGGAGGGGTCGCCGAATAAAGTTGTCCTGCCGGGAGACATAGTTGCCCATCTCTCCGGTGATAAAAAATCCCACCAACAGTTTATTCTGAAGATGGAGGAAGTTCAGATTAATCTGGCTCTTGAAGCAATGGTTGAGGTGGTGAACCGAGCTAATGCCCTGGTCGATTCCTCTGCTCCGTGGAAACTCGCGAAGGATCCGGAACAGGCCAATCGATTGGATGCCGTGCTTACAGCTTTGATTCTCTCCGCACGCACCGCGGCGACCATGCTTCTGCCGGTTGCTCCCGACGCTGCCAAAGAGATCTTGAAACAGTTGAATCTAGAGGCACTTCAGCTCTCTTTTACGGGAGTAATAGATACTCTCCCGGACGGCTATTTCTGCTGTGAACCGAGGCCTGTATTTCCGCGCTTGGAGATGGCGACTGCCGAGACGGCCTGATCAGCATGGGGAAGAACGATTCCCAGTATGAGGAACTTCGAGCTTTTCGATTCTGGAAGCGGCAGCGGTACAAACTCGAATACTGGTGCCTCCGAGCGGCCTCCACGCTGATCTCCCTCATTCCATGGCGCTGGATTGGTCCCCTTGCCTCGTCTGTCGGGTCAGTCTTTTTCACGTTCGACAGTCATCGCCGGAAGGTGACGCTCGATAATCTCCGCGTGGCTTTCGGAGCCAGTTATCCAGAGGCGGAGATTCATGCTATCGGTCGCCGCTCCTACGGAGTCTTTGCTCGGACGGCTCTGGAGTTGCTCTGGTCTTCCAATCTTTCCCTTCCTGTGCTCGATGAAATCATCACCACGGAGGGACTCACACCAATGCCGGAGCACGGGACAACCGGGCGGTCCGCGATCTACTTCTGCCTCCATGAGGGGAACTTTGAATGGCTCAGCCAGATCACCTGTCGCCACTTCGGCACATTTCCTGTCATCGCTCAGAATCTGAAAAACCCGCTTCTTGGCTCCCTTTTTGACGGATGGCGTTCGGCACTGGGTCAGCAGATCATGCCGCAGAAGGGAGCGATGCTCCGGACCCTGCGTCATCTGAAAGAAGGGGGAAAGATGGGGATGCTGATCGATCTGAATCTTAAGCCGAGCGAAGGGCCGGTGATCATTCGGTGCTTCGGGCACCTGTTGACTCCGGTCACTCGACTTCCTGCAGAGCTTGCCCTGCGCACCGGAGCGGCGCTCGTTCCTGTCGAGTGCCTCCCACGTTCCGACGGAGGCTATCGGGTGCGCTATCTTCCTGCGCTTCCGGTGACAAGCTCCTCGACCGTGGAGGAAATTGCCCAGGCCTGCTGGGATGCCCTCGAACCGGGTCTACGCGCCTATCCCGATCTCTGGCTATGGAGCTATAAGCACTGGCGCTATAAGCCCGTTGGGGCTGCTGGCGAAAGGTATCCCTTCTATGCCAATACACACGAGGAGTTTCAGGACCTCATCGTGAAGCAAGGTTTCTTTTCCGAGAAAATTTGAAAAGGGGATGACAGGTGATAAAAAATGGGGTTATTGATCCTATATGAAGGAACTTATTCTTTTACCCTGTTTTATAGTTATCACCGCCTCACTCCTGCTTTGTGGATGCAATACCGTGAAGGGACTGGGTGAAGACATCAGCGGATCGGCAACTTATGTCCAGGGCAAGATGAACGCGGACGGCACCACGCAAAGTTCCGATGCCCAGTACGTCCAGAATCCGCCACAGTTTCCGAAGACCAGCAACTAATTGTCAGCTAACAGATCTTTATTGGGATTCTCGTTCCAGCGGTATTCCGCTCGTCGTGCTATATCAAGGCTCACTTCCCGGCCATAGAGATGGCTGATGAGTCCAAGGGTCATGTCGATGCCTGCGGAGATGCCTGAAGAGGTGAAGAAGCGTCCGGCCTCCGTCCAGCGGGCTTCCCTGATCCAGTGAACGGATGGGCCTTGCTCTCTCACCCAATCGAAAGCGATTTTATTAGATGTTGCTTCTAGTTCATCCAGAAGTCCTGTCTTTGCCAGCAAGGCGCTTCCGGTGCAGATTGTAGCTACCAATAGGGAATCAATGGCGGCAGTTCGCAATTGACTCAAGAACTTTTGATTTTCTACCAGCATACGTGTTCCCAACCCGCCGGGAACAAGCAGAAGATCGAGCCCGCTTGCCTCACTGAGTGGCATATCGGCGAAGCCTTTAACTCCTGCACTGCTAGAGATCGCACCCGGCTCCTCAGCGAGCATAGTTATCGACACCTTATCTCCTAGCAGACCTAGCATTTCTAGGGGGCCATAGATATCCAGTAACTCGAATCCCGGAAACAGAATTGCACCAATTTTGAGGGATTTGGTGGAGTGAGCCATTGCACTGATCAGGCAATTTCCGGCAATTTTGATGCGTTCAGGCAAGGCTCTTCGCGGAGAGGATATTCGGCATGGTGACCCGTCCGTAGTTGGAGCCATACACGGGCACAGCACCCGACGATCAAAATTATCATAACGATAAACATGGAGGTGATGACGGCATTGAGGTAACTATTAAAAACCTGATGATTGAGTAATGCGATTTGCTGGGGTGTGCCTCCCTTGCTGGCAAGCTCTTCAAAATGTCTTGCTGCACTCAGAAAGCCGAGACGGATGTCGGAGGCAAAGATCTTTTCCCAGCCAGCGGTGAGGGTTACCGCAAGGAGCCATGTCAAAGGAATAAGGGTGACCCAGAGGTGGCGTTCCTTTCCCATCTTGAGCAGGATTGTTGTTCCGAGACTAAGAGCTATGACGGCCAGGAGCTGATTGGCGATGCCGAAAAGGGGCCATAGGGAGTTGATGCCGCCGAGCGGATCAATGACCCCCTGAAAGAGGAAATAACCCCATGCTCCGACAAAAAGTACACTGGCGATCCACCCCGCAAGTGCCGAGTCGGTGCGGGCAAAGGGTTTCCAGATGAGGCCACCCAGATCCTGTACCAGAAAACGTCCGACGCGCGTTCCGGCATCAATCGTCGTGAGGATGAAAAGCGCCTCAAACATTATGGCAAAGTGATACCAGAGAGCTGTGGCAGCAGGGCTGCGGAACATGCCCGAGAACATCTGGGCCATCCCGACGGCAAACGTCGGTGCACCGCCTGTGCGGCCAAACATGCTGGTTTCGCCGACACTTGCCGCGAGCGACTGCATTTGGTCCTGAGTGACAGGGAAGCCTTGGGCCGTGATCGAGGTCACTATATCGGCGGGAAGCCCCTTCATGTTGATGGCAAAGTATTCACCCGGGCTCATGGAACAGGCGGCGATTAGGGCAAGGATGCCAACCATCATTTCGGTGATCATCGCCCCATAGCCGATGATGCGGATATCACGCTCATTGGCTAGCAACTTGGGGGTGGTGCCGGAGGCAATGATCGAGTGGAAGCCGGAGACCGCCGCGCAGGCTATGGTGATAAAGGCGAAGGGAAAGACCTTCCCTGCAAAGACCGGGCCGGTGCCATCAACGAACTTGGTCAGTGCAGGCATCTGAAGTTTCGGTGCGAGAACCACAATCGCTACCCCGAGTAGAGCGACCGCACCGATTTTTAGATAGGTGCTGAGATAATCACGAGGAGCTAGTAGCAGCCACACAGGAAGTACTGATGCGAGCAGCCCATAGATCATGATTCCGAGGGCCAGAGTTCTGCCATCTAAGCTCAGAAGATGCTCCAGAGGCGAGTTCTTGATCCATTGTCCCGCAAAAACCGAAAAGAGTAGAGAGGTAACACCCACGGCACTGATGAGGCCAAGGGAAATTTTCCCCGAGCGCATGGCAAGTCCCATCATGAGAGCGATCGGCATGGAGGCTAGAATGGTGAAAAGTCCCCAAGGACTTTCTGCAAGTGCCCTAACGACCACAAGACCGAGTACTGCGAGCAAGATGATCATGATGGAGGTGACGGAAATGAGCGTCACCAGTCCGGCAAAGGGTCCTACCTCTTCCGAGATCATCTGGCCGAGGCTTTTACCGCGACGACGGGATGAACTGAAAAGAATGATACAGTCGTGAACAGCTCCTCCGAGGGTGGCTCCGATCAACATCCATAACGCGCCGGGAAGATAGCCGAATTGGGAGGCGAGGACCGGTCCGACCAACGGCCCGGGGCCAGCAATAGCGGCGAAGTGATGTCCGAAGACAACCCAGCGATTCGTGGGTACGAAATCCTTCCCATCCGCCAAGTTTACCGCTGCCGTGCGCCGCTCCTCATCAAGGGTAAGGACAGTTGCGAGGAGCCAGGCGGAGTGAAAGCGGTAGGCCAGTGCAAAGACGCAGACGGCGGCGACTACCAACCAAAGGGCGCTAATCTGTTCCCCACGAGCCAGTGTAATGGTGATCAGGGAGACGAGAAGTAGTAGTCCGACAAGTCCCCATCCGATTTTGACGGGGAACGAGGATTTCCTGGTCATGGGGGTGTGATGGCCATGGGTATCTATTGGCCGGAGTTGTGATCAGGCGTCGAGTCCGAAAGCTCTGTGTGCAAGCTTGGCAGCATCGGCACTGAGGGATTCGTCGATGATAACAGCGATCTTTATTTCCGAAGTTGAGATCATCTGGATGTTAATGCCCCCTTTGGCCAAGGCCTCGAAAAGCTTCGCGGCCACCCCGGAGTGGGTGCGCATTCCTATGCCGACGACGCTCAGCTTCGCGATCCCATCCTTTTTAGTCACGGCACCGGCACCGATTTCCTGTGCCACACGGTCGAGAAGATCGCCGATCTTTTCAAGCTCATCGCGATTCATAGTGAATGAGATGTCGGTAGAGCCGCTGGCCGAGACATTCTGGACGATCACATCGACCATCACGTGGGCCTCTGCAAGCGCGGTGAAAAGGCGTGCGGCGCAGCCAGGTTTGTCGGGGACCTGGCTGACGGTGACTTTGGCNNTTCTTTGCGAATTCGACCGAGCGGGACTGCATCACCTTGGAGCCGCTGCTGGCCATTTCAAGCATCTCATCATAGGAGATGGCCTCGATCTTCTTTGCCGTCGGGACAATGCGGGGGTCACAGGTATAGACGCCATCGACATCGGTGTAGATCTGGCATGCATCGGCCTGGAGCGCCGATGCAATGGCGATGGCCGTAAGGTCGGATCCACCGCGCCCGAGCGTCGTGATGGCCCCTTCGTTTGTCTCACCCTGAAAGCCCGCGACGATGACGATGGCTCCCTCTTTCAAATGGCGGTGTATCTCATCAGGAGTAACGTTACTGATCTTGGCTTTGGTATGGATCCCGTTGGTCACGATTCCCGCTTGGGCGCCAGTCAAGGAGACTGCCCTCCCTCCGAGACTTTGAATAGCCATCGCTGCGAGGGCCATTGTGGTTTGCTCACCCGTGGCGAGCAGGACATCCATCTCTCGCTCTGGGGGATTCCCAGAAACCTCTTTCGCTAGCTTGATCAGCGAATCGGTGACTCCCGACATGGCGGAGACGATGGCGACCACGGAATGCCCCTCGCTCTGCGTTGCGAGCAGTCGGCGGGCAACATTGGTGATCCTTTCAGGAGTGCCAACGGAGGTACCTCCATATTTCTGAACTATAAGGGCCATGGAAGAAAAAGGCTAAAAGTAGAAAAGTTAGAATGATAGAAGTCTGAAAAATCAGCCGCCGAGTTGATCCAGTGCGTCGCGCACCGCAAGGGATGTCGCCTCGGTCTCGAGGGGATCGGTGACAGCATGTTTGGCCGTGTCGGGATCTTTGAGACCGTTGCCGGTAATGGTGAGGACGATTTTGCCTCCGGCCTTGAATTCTTGGAATGGACAGACTCCGCAGCGCTCCGTGGTGCGACTCTTGCCAAAACATTTGAGCAGCGCAGCCACCGGAGCAGCGCTGGCAGGCTCCGCAAAGACCCCCTCATTGGCGGCGAGCCATTTCTGGGCAGCTAGGATCTCAGAATCTTCGACGATCTCAAAGCAACCGTGCGACTCCGCCACGGCATTTATCGCCCCATCCCAGCTCGCGGGGCGTCCGATCCGGATGGCGGTGGCCAATGTCTCCGGTTTCTCAACAAGTTCTCCTCGGTAGAGAGGAGCGGCTCCAGCAGCCTGAACGCCGAGCATCCGGGGTAGCTTGAAACTGCGGCCCAGTTCCTTGAATTCCTTGTATCCCTTCCAATACGCGGTGATATTCCCGGCGTTGCCGACAGGGAGAATGTGAATTTCGGGAGCGTTGCCGAGTTCCTCGATGATTTCAAAGGCGGCTGTCTTCTGTCCCTCAATGCGATATGGGTTTATCGAATTCACTACAGCGAAGTCACCGGTCTCCCCCAACTCGCGGACGAGGCGGAGGGCGTCGTCAAAGTTGCCCCGGATTGCGATCACGGTCGCCCCGTAGATGTAGGCCTGCACGAGCTTGCCTCCCGCAATACGTCCGGCGGGGAGCAGGACAGCGCACTTCATCCCAGCACGTGCCGCGTAGGCTGCGGCCGATGCGGAGGTGTTTCCGGTGGAGGCGCAGAGCACTGTATGAGCGCCCTCTTCGGCGGCTTTGGAGATGGCCATAGTCATCCCGCGATCCTTGAAGGAACCGGTAGGGTTGAGACCCTCGTATTTGAGATAAACCTCGCCTCCCATGATCGTGCTCAATTTGGGTGAATGAATCAGGGGAGTAGAACCCTCACTCAGCGAGATGACAGGTGTGGCATCCGTCACCGGAAGATATTCGCGGTAGCGCGAGATCACGCCGCAATCGTGGAAATTGGTGTTCATCAAAGGGAGATTTTCAGAGAGGGGAATCAAATCAGCGATTTATTAATTAAATAATTCCACATTAAAGAGCACCGGCTCTCCCTTCACGCAGTCAAGCGCGGTGATAACGGCAACGGCTTCACGCATCCTTCCATAAGTGGCTTCGTGGATCATGAGAACCAGGGGAGTTTCCACACCGGCTATCGACTCCGGTTGGACGACAGAGGAGATGCCGATTCCTGCCGTGCCTAGGACTCCCGCGATGCGGGCTAGGACGCCCGGTTTATCGTCGACCGAGAGACGTAGGTAGTACGAGCCGATGATCTCGGCGGCAGGGCGGCATGTGCCGTAAAGACTGTGGGAGGAAAATCCAAAGGTACGCCGAGGCGAGGCGAGCAGATGAGCGGCTTCCACCAGATCACCAACGACCGAAGTGGCAGTCGGGCCCCGTCCAGCTCCTCGTCCGTAGAATAAACTGTCACCAACCAGGTCACCCCGCACGGCAATTGCATTGAAGACCCCGTTGACCGAAGCGAGAACATGCTCCTTTGGAATGAGTGTCGGCACGACACCGACTTCGACGACACTATTCTGAGCTCGGATGGAGCCGAGAAGTTTGATGCTGTAGCCGAGATTATTGGCAAATTGGATATCGGCAGCACTGACCCGATCAATCCCCTCGACGCGTATGGTGGCAGGGTCGACCCAGAAGCCATAAGAAAGTGCGGCGAGAATGATCGCCTTGTGCCCGGCATCCCAACCGTTGATGTCGAGTGAAGGATCGGCCTCGGCATAGCCCAGCTGAATAGCCTCCTCCAGTGCCTCGGGATAATCGAGGCCGGCCTCCTGCATCCGGGTCAGGATGTAGTTGCTCGTGCCGTTGAGAATGCCGTGGATCGACTCAATGCGGTTTCCGACGAAGGCATCACGGAGTGACTGGATGATAGGGATGCCCCCAGCGACCGCAGCTTCAAAAAAAACCGGCACCTTGTACTCGCAGGCCAAGGCGAAGATCTCTTGGCCCCGTTCTGCGAGCAGGGCCTTGTTACCTGTGATCACAATCCGTCCTGAGCGAATGGCCGTCGCAGTCAGCTTGAAGGACTCCGTCGTCCCGCCGATCAATTCCACGATAATCCGGATTTCGGGATCTTCCAGTAGATCCTGCCAGCGGCTTGTGAAGAGTTCTGCTGGGGCGCTTACATCCCGCTTTTTCTTAGGATCGCGCACGGCGATTCGGCGCACAGCGAATCCATATCCAGATCGTTCCGCGATCAGATCGCGGTGACGTTCCAGATTCTCATAGACCCCGGCACCCACCGTGCCAAAGCCTGCCAATCCAATACCGATTCTCTCCATAAAATAGCCCTTGATCATCTCTGGTAAGAGTGAGTTGGTAAAGTCGCCATTTTTTAATAGCGCTACACTTTTTGGCATGCCTACTCCCCATTCAAAGGTCATCACGCCTATTCGGAGAAATGGAGCACCCTGACCCGCATGCTTTACGGAGTTCCTCTTTTTGAGATAGCAATTCTGCCGCCATGCCTGCGCTCCCCCTAGTTAAGCGATATTTGAACGTATAAAAATCAATCAACTCATCATGCAGAACGAGAATTTTAAAATCTATCCCTACCGCTGGGTCGTTTTGGCAGTTTTCATGCTGATCAACGTTATGGTTCAAGTACTCTGGATCTGTTACGCGCCGATTGCCTCCTTGGCCGCCGCCGCCTACGGAGTGAAGCAGGAGGACATTGACATGCTTGCCAACCTCTTCATGTTGATCTATCTGCCAGTTGCCATTCCCGCAGCTTGGGCGATTGACTACTTCGGGTTTAAAAAGGCCGTCGGCTTCGGTGCTATCCTTGTAGGGGCATTCGGTCTGCTCAGAGGGCTTTTTCCCATCAATTACTCTGTCGCGCTGATCAGCACAGTCGGTATTTCTATCGGCCAGCCATTTCTTTTGAATGCCTTTACGAAGCTTGCTGCCGTCTGGTTTCCGAAGGAGCATCGGGCCACAATTACAGGGGTTATTTTTCTGGCAATGTTTATGGGCATAGGACTTGGTGAGGCTCTGGGACCGATCCTGCTTCAGAAATATCAGTTCAGCGGGATGCAGCTTATCTATGGCATCGCTACGGCCATTGCTTCCATACTCTTTCTTATCTTTGCCCGCTCCCGGCCACCAACCCCGCCGGCTTCTCAAGAAGATGAGGCGCGTGCGCTGGTGTTTGATGGATTTAAGAGCATGTTGAAACAGCCGGAGGTCTATCTGCTCTCCCTCGTTCTTTTCCTCGGTAGCGGCATTGTGAATGCGGTCTTCACACTAATTGAAGGTCTTGGTGTGGAAAAAGGGATCACCACGGATCAAGGGGTGACGCTGACTATCATCCTGCTTGTCGCTGGTATCATCGGAAGCATCGCTCTTCCAGTCGTTTCCGATGAGTTTCACCGCAGGAAATTGATCATAATTTTAGGGATTTTCGGAGCGGTTCCCGCCACCATCTGCCTAGCTCTGGGGCATGGGTTCAGCTTTGAAATCGCTTGTTTCTTCATCCTCGGCTTCTGCATTACGGGAGTTACCCCTGTGGCATACCAATATGGGGCTGAAGTCACTCATCCTGCTCCGGAAGGTGCTAGCAATGGTATCTTTGCCCTTGTTGTTCAGGCTTCCGGTTTGCTGATCGTCCTCATGGATGCTCTCAAAAAAATCTTTCACGGTTCCTATATTCCTTCGCTGATTGGCCTTGCCTTCTTGATGACACTAAGCGGCTTCCTTTTTCTAACGGCGAGGGAATCACCGGACATGTTGAGGGCGAAGAACGGGTAGGGGTTGTCCAAAAAATCCTAGGGACTGCTTTGTCATCAAAGAGCAGCTGTAGAGTCGAGACTATTTTGTTTCTGGCCGCCCTCTCCATTCATTGGAAAGAAAACCGATGCAGGATTATCGATAGGGCATCGGTCGTAACAGTTTCTTTTAACTTCATGAGAAGAGCTGTGGAGAACGACATTGAGAACCTCCTGATGGATTTTGTACGAACCACGCGAGTCGAAGACTACGGAGAGATTTTGGAGAAGCATCTGGCCCATTCCCAGCCGTATCAGTCCCAAGGAATCATCGGAGTGATGGCTTGCCGCCGGAATTCTGATACTTTCCTGACATGCCAGACTCATCTGTTGATGTGGGTGACATCCTCGAACACATCGCCCAGCTTCTCGAACTCAAGGGGGAGAATCCTTTCAAAATCCGAGCGTATACAAATGCCGCCCGGGCTTTGGAATCACTCAGCGAGCCGATCGGGACGCTCATTGAAGAGGGAAGACTTGGCACAATAGAAGGAATCGGCAAAGCGATCACGGAAAAAGTGACTGAATTGGTGACGACGGGGCGCCTACCTTACTATGAAGAGCTGAAGAGTTCGTTCCCCGAGGGGATCTTTGAACTCTTCGAACTTCAGGGACTGGGTGCAAAGAAGATCAAAGCTCTGTACGAGCAACTCGGTGTCTCTTCCCTGACAGAGTTGGAGCGGGTGTGTGAGGAGGGTAGGGTGGCGGAGTTGGCTGGATTCGGCCCCAAGACGCAGACTAACCTGATCAAGGCAGTCGCGGATCATCGCAGGCATGCTGGACGTTTTCTTATTAATGTAGTGACATGGCTTGCCGATGAGCTGCTAGGCGATCTCCGCGCCCATGAAGCCGTGGGCCAGGTGCAGGCGGGGGGAAGCTTCCGCCGACGGAAGGAAACGATAGGTGATCTTGATATCTTGATATCCTCTAACGAGCCCGAGGAGGTTTCTAACTTCTTCATCCGTCATCCTCTGGTTGAAGAGGTTATAGCCCACGGGCCGACAAAATCGAGCGTGCGTCTGCGTGAGGGGGTGCAGTGCGATCTGAGGGTGGTGAAGCCGGAGGAGTTTCCATTTGCCCTCGTCTATTTCACCGGTAGCAAGGAGCACAATATCCGACTACGAAGCCGAGCTCTGGAGCGTGGTTGGTCGCTAAATGAGTATCGATTCAGTGCCTCTAATCCCGAGGCTGGCACGGTAATGCCGCCCGCAATTCAAGATGAAAAGGAAATCTATCAGGTACTCGGGCTTGATTTTATCCCTCCGGAACTGCGAGAGGACAAGGGGGAGATTGCTGCTGCTGAGCAGGGGACACTACCAAATCTAGTTGAATGGAGCAATCTACGGGGCACTTTTCATTGCCATACTTCGGCGAGCGACGGCAGAAATTCCCTGATAGATATGGCCCGTGCGGCAATCGATCTCGGGCTGGAGTATCTCGGCATCGCCGATCACAGCAAAAGCTCCTACCAAGCCCAAGGGCTTTCGGTGGAACGATTGGCTGCCCAGGTCGGCGAGATTCGCAGACTGAATGAATCCGACGAGTTCCGGGAGGCGGGATTCCGACTTTTTGCCGGAACAGAGTGCGATATTCTGAAGGAGGGGGAGCTTGATTTTCCCGATGAGGTGCTGGCATCGCTGGACTATGTCGTTGCTTCGGTTCACTCAAGTTTTACGATGGAAGAAGCGGAGATGACCGAGCGAATAATCCGGGCGATCAGCAATCCATATGTGACGATGATTGGGCATCTTACCGGACGATTACTCCTCTCTCGAGAACCTTATTCAGTGAATATTCCGGCGGTGATCGAGGTCGCCGCTTCGACCAAAACGATCATCGAGATCAATGCCAATCCAAGACGGCTCGATATGGACTGGCGCTGGTGGCCGCTTGCAAAAGCAAAAGGGGTGCGCTGCGCGATCAATCCCGACGCCCATACGACCATCGGAATTCAGGATCTACTCTATGGTGTCGGCATAGCCAGAAAGGGTTGGCTGGAGAAGCGCGACATCATTAACTGTCTGCCGCTCGGGGAGGTCGAAGTGGTACTCAAAGCCAAAAGTAATAGAGCAGGCAAATAGCCTTCCCCTGATGAAGCCAGTTGCTGAATATTCGAAGCTCTGTTCAGGTGTGTTTGCCTGGCAGGGCTTTGAGACTGTGGTGAAATGCGATTGTTCCTCCTCCGCACTGGTGACCCAAGCTGGGTTAGTTTTCATTGATCCGATTCCTTTGGCGGAGGCTGCCTTGAAGGAGCTGATAGTGGAGTCGTTTTCAGCCCCATGCGCCGTCGTGATTACGAGTGGGAATCATCAGCGGGAGAGTCTCGGGCTGGCGAAACAGCTTGGGATCCCTGTTTTTGCTCCCGAGGAAGCCGGGTTGGATATCATGGCTGACAAGCGGTTTCTTTCCAGTGAGAGTATCGCAGGAATGGAGTCTATCCCGTTGCCGGGATTCGGTCCGGGGGAAACAGCTCTTTTGCATGAAGATGTTCTGATATTCGGCGATGCCCTAATCAATCTGGAACCGGAGGGGTTGAGACTGCTTCCTGAGAAATATCGAATCGATAGTAGGATGGCTCTGCGTTCCATTGCCTCCCTTTTGAATCTCTCTCCCGGGGTCATGCTCTTTGCACATGGTAATCCGATCGTCCAGAATGCTGCGCAAAGGCTTGAGTCCTCGCTTTCTGATCAAGTAACGGAATAAAAAACTGCGCGGAAGGCCGAAAGACGACACTCCCGCGCAGTTATTGTCGGATATCTTGCGATATCCCGGCGGCCAAGCCCCCCGACCCGGCCGCTACAGTGTAAAAAATCGAATTACAAGTGTATCAGTTCTTGGATGGAGTGTTCGTCGAAGCAGGTGATGGTGCAGGCGTTGGAGAAGGTGTACACTCTTTCTTGTTCCCATCGCAGAAACTGGAGCAGCCACCCCCGTCATCGTCGGCGCGAAGAACTGGGATGCTTGGCGTCATACCAGCCAGCAGTATGCCAGCGAATGTGAACCGGAGTATCGTAGCAGTTTTCATGGAGAGTGAATTATTGGTGGGTAAGTTGGATTGCTTCATGCCTAGTTAGTGTTGAATGTATGACGGTGGTACCAGAAGGTTTGTTCAAAATTTTTTCCAGAATTCAGAGTTCTATTGATTTTTTTGTGGCGTCACGGGTTGTCCTGACCGGGAACCTGTGTGAAGATCAGTACCATAATGCAAAGGTTATACCTGATATTCATGGTTCCCCTGGCGCTTCTGCTCTCAGCCTGTGCCAGCGTGAAGTCGACAATGGTGTTCTACACCCCCACGACAGCAGTATTTTACCCTCCAAAGGATAAAAGTCAGATCATACCTATTCTGAATTCTCCCCCAGTGCGTTCCTATAAAGAAATCGGGCGCTTCGCCTTTCAGTCCGATCTTGGCTACCCCTTCATAATGAAGGCGGTTGAATATAATGCTAGGCAGGCAGGAGCTGATGCTGTCTATGTCAAGGACTCGAAGAGCTGGTTTGTGCCCTATTATTATAATGTGCCTCCAACAGTGACTTGGATTCCGGTTGGCGGGGGGTGCGGAGGCTGGTATGGTGGGGGAGGGGTAGTTCCGATCACTTATCCGGGCTATTCCGGGGTGAGTTACCGTAATTTCATCGGCATTGATGCCAGAATGATTGTTTTTAAACAGTAACTGTCAGCGCCTGATGCCAACACGTTCTAAATACCAGCGTCCCGTGCTTGCCCCCCCCGGCGGTGAGAAGCGGGTGATGTTACACTCCTGCTGCGCCCCCTGCTCGGGCGAGGTGATTGAGTCGATGGTCGCCTCGGGACTAGAACTGGAGATATTTTTTTACAATCCAAATATACATCCTCGCGAGGAATACGAGCTGCGCAAGGCAGAGAACATCCGCTTTGCCGAGGAGCATGGGATTCCCTTCACGGATGCCGACTATGACACCGGCAACTGGTTTTCCAGAGTGAAGGGACTAGAGTGGGCTCCAGAACGCGGGGAGCGCTGTACCGCCTGCTTTGACATGCGTTTTGAATGCACTGCGCTGCACGCCCACGAGAAGGGGTTTAAGATTATCACAAGCTGCCTAGGCATCTCTCGGTGGAAGGATATGAATCAGATTAATGGGGCAGGGGAACGTGCTGCCGCACGCTGGCCCGGCATGAGTTACTGGAAACACAACTGGCGCAAGGGAGGCGGAGCTGAGCGGATGATCGAAATCTCGAAGCGCGAGGAATTCTACGCGCAGCAGTACTGCGGCTGCATTTACTCGCTCCGGGATACGAATAAATGGAGGCTTGCAAATGGCCGTTCGAAAGTGGAAATCGGGAGGGATTATTACGGCCAAGATTGCAAAGATGTAGCGGAGGCTGGGAGTGAGATTTAAAGGATCTCGGATGCTTTTTATGGCATCGCTTTCCATTTTCCTAGTTCCGGCACATGGGCAGTTGCCACCCCCACGGGCTGACTCCACACCGACCAAGTCCCTGGTCTATTTTGCACTCGAACAGGACGCCATGGGGCTTAAATCGACCCCTAATTTCCAAGTGGTTTCCCGTATGGTTGAAGGGCTGGTTTGCTCAGAGACTGGTAAGGCAACGCCCTCCGCAGCCTGGCGCAGTCTGGTCAAGCCGGGCGACCGAATTGGCATCAGGGTTGCCGCCGAGCCGGGACCGATAGGAGGAACGCATCCAGCCGTGGTTCGTGCCGTGGTTGAGGGATTGGAGAAGGCCGGAATTTCCCCTTCGGACATTATTGTCTGGGCACGCCGCCGTCAGGATCTCCAGGCGTGCGGCTACGACAAGGAGCCGGGACTGAATGTCCGCTGGGTGGAGCAGGGTGCGGGTTATGATCCCGCTGCAGTGGTGACGACGGCAGCGATCGGCAAACTGGTTTATGGTGATCTCTCGTTTAAGGAGTCGCATAATTCGCTGGCTGACATCATCGGGCCCAAGGATCAACTCAGCGATGAAAGCCACCTGCCGATGGTGCTTTCACGCCAGGTCGACAAGGTGATCAACATTCCATCCCTCTGCGACAGTTACTATACTGGAGTGAATGGGGCTCTAGCTGGGATGACGATCGGCATCCTCGACAACTGGCGGCGCTTTTCCAAAGCGAGCGGCTATGGGGATTCCGCACTCGTCGATGTCTATGGGAATGATCTGATCGGCAAGAAGGTTATCTTGACCATCATGGACGGCCTAGTGCTTCAATATGCTGGAGGACCCTATCCTAGCCCGGCAAATTGCGTGGTCTATTCGACTATTTTTGTCTCCAAGGATCCGGTTGCCATTGATGCCACCGCCTTACGATTGATTGATGAGCAGCGCTTGGTTTCCAAAATGCCCAAGGCATCCAATGACGGAGGGCACGTTGAGGAGGCCGCCCAGCAGGGACTCGGCAATGCAGATGAGAAAATGATCACCATGAAGCGGATCGGTGTCGGTTATCAGGGGTCCAGCGGAGTAGGGAATTCTTTTAAAAATGATGCTGGTGCAGATCATCTTTGAGCATGAGAGGGACGGGCACTGATAGGGCGACTCTCCAGAGATTGCTCACCGCCCATGCCCGAACATTTGCCCTGACCCTGCGCCTGTTGCCGTGGGATCTCCGGGAGCCACTCGGCATCACCTATCTGCTTGCGCGGGCCTCGGATACGATAGCAGATGCCATGGCTATCCCGCCGGAGAGGCGATTGATCCTTCTAGAGGCGCTTCAGTTAGCACTGGCGAAATGGAAGCTAGGGGAGACATCTATGCGGAAGCCTGAGATCCAAGAGGGAGAGTGCACTACCTCTGAAGCCGAACTGCTCAGTGCCATGCCTGTTCTGATTACTTCGCTGGAGCTTCACACAGACGGACCTGCAATGTTTCAACTCTGGCGGAGAATTCTGGATGGGCAGCTTTTTGACCTGCGACGCTTTTTTCCGGGTGCGCCACCCCTTGCGCGGGAGGAAATGGAGCATTATTGCTTGCTTGTTGCGGGAGGTGTCGGTGAAGCCTGGACGCGGCTAATTTCCAGGCATTATCCGGGAATCCTTGATTCAGGCCACGAGGAACTGCCTCGAATGATAGAGCTTGGAATCGCTTATGGCAACGGCTTGCAATTGATCAATATTCTGAGGGATCGTCATGCAGATAGGGAACTGGGGAGATCGTATCTTCGGGAGGAGGAGGTTCCCTCGCTGATGGCTTTGGCAGACGAATGGCTGGATGGAGGCAGGCAATACTGTGCACGGCTTCGACCGGGGCGTGTGCGCTATGCCACGGTTATACCGCTGAGGATCGCGATTCGTACACTCAAGCATATGCAAAGAAACCCTCAAAGGTCCGGAGTCAGATTAAAACGCAGCGCTATTTACGGAGTCCTTCTGGAAGCTCTTCCATCTCTGGTATTGCCGTGGAGGGGCAATCCTGCTTCATAGGCGCGATGGATTTCATTCACTGGTTTCAGGCAAACTTCCTCCACCTTGACAAAAGCCTTGAGCACATCGTCTCCCTCTACGGCCTCTGGGTCTATGCCATCCTGTTCACTATCATTTTCTGCGAGACGGGACTGGTGATCACTCCCTTCCTGCCCGGGGATGCTCTTCTCTTCGCAGTCGGAGCCTATATTGCTGCCCATCCGGGTGCAGGACTTAGCTATTTTCTCGTTCTCGGACTACTGATCATTGCGGCGATCCTAGGCAACCTCGTGAACTTTACCTTCGGTGCAACTATCGGTGGAAAAATCTTCAAACCGGGAGCCATGATCCTCAAAAAGGAATATCTCGACCGCACCCATCTCTTCTTTGAAAAGCATGGGATCAAGGCGATCATTCTCGCCCGTTTCCTTCCGATCTTTCGAACGGTCGCCCCCTTTGTTGCGGGGATGGCTGCCATGGATCGGAGAAAGTTCACACTTCTGACGGTGATTGGAAGCCTCCTATGGGTTTTCCTGATGATGACTTCGGGGGTTTTCTTCGGGGGGATGCCATGGGTGCAGAAGCACTTTGAGATGGTTGTTATTGGCATCATCGTTGTCTCAATGATTCCCCTTGCCTTCGAGGCCGCTGCACAATTTTTGGAATCTAGGAAAAAATAGTGGGCTAAGAAGCCAGAGAGTCTTCGCTAGCCGTGGGACTCCTTAACAAGAATGGTGAAGCGAGCCTCCAATTGTTGCGCCTTCTCCATTCTGATGATGAGCCCACTGGGTAGAGAAAGAACTTCAAACACGCCCTCTTGAGTTCCGGTGTAACCAGAAACTCACCTCCAGGCGACTTTTCGGATAGTTTCTATAGATTCGGAAAAAGAGTGATGAAGCGTCTTACAAAGAGAGATAACAACATGCATGCTTGTAGATCCTGATAAAATGGGCATCCGTGGACATACCGGTCTTAATTCTCATTTTTTGAAATCTGGCAGTTCCTCATCGAGCAAATTTTTCTCAAAAAAATCAAAGAAGTCGTTGACTCCCTACGATTCTTCTATAGTGTTCTCAATCCCGACGGCGACCAAGGTTGCTGAATCGGGAATGTTCTTCACCGGTCTGCCTCTGGAATCTGAACAGATTCGAGGTGGTGCTGTTGACCCAAAAAAAGCCTTGATTACAAACCAGGGCAACAAGGGTTGACTCACCTCTTTTGCAGCCACCGGCAACGATCTTTGACAGCGCAGGTCCGGTTTCGCACAGAAATGGAAATCGGATGGATCATATACAATACAACAAAACAGCAAAAACTGAATTGTGCGTTTCTAGTCGATTTTTAAATCGAAGTTTTAACAGACCACCTTTCATTCCAAGGAATGAAAGATTGGTGCTGGAATTTGTCTTCCGCTATAGCGGCGGAGACGCAAACTTTCTACGGAGAGTTTGATTCTGGCTCAGAACGAACGCTGGCGGCGTGGATAAGACATGCA
>PLEU01000106.1:0-186 GCA_003136515.1 Spartobacteria bacterium | reverse complement strand
CAGCCACACTGGAACTGAGACACGGTCCAGACACCTACGGGTGGCAGCAGTCGAGAATTTTTCACAATGGGGGCAACCCTGATGGAGCGACGCCGCGTGGAGGATGAAGGTCTTCGGATTGTAAACTCCTGTCAAACGGGAACAAGAAAGTGATAGTACCGTTAGAGGAAGAGACGGCTAACTCTG
>PLEU01000076.1 GCA_003136515.1 Spartobacteria bacterium | reverse complement strand
CGCATGATCGATCCCTTGCCGAACTGCTTCTCAATCTGTCCGAGGGCCGATTCGAGGGCCTTGGCGCGATCGTCGTGCCCTGCAAGCTGCCGCACGCCCCTCACGCCCTGTCGGCCTATTACATCGTCGCGCCGGCGGAGGCCTCCGCGAACCTCGCCCGCTACGACGGCATGCGCTATGGCGCCAGGGTCGAGGGCGCGAGCCTCAACGATGTCTATGAACTCACCCGCGCCGAGGGCTTCGGCGAGGAGGTCAAGCGGCGGATTCTGATCGGCGCCTATGTGCTCTCGGCCGGCTACTACGACGCCTACTATCTGAGGGCTCAGAAGGTCCGCACCCTGATCCGCCGTGACTTTGATCAGGCATTCACCAAAGTCGATGCCATTATCTCCCCCACCTCTCCTGAAACGGCCTTCCGTCTTGGAGAAAAGACCGATGATCCCCTCAAGATGTATCTTGCCGACATTTTCACAATTGCAACCAATCTTGCCGGAATATGCGGCATAAGCCTGCCTTGCGGATTCTCCAAACGAGACGGTTTCGAACTTCCCGTCGGCCTACAACTTCTTGGAAGACCCTTTGGAGAGAGTCGCCTGCTTCGCATTGCACATGCCTACGAGCAGGCAACAACGTGGCATCGGCGCCGTCCGAGTGCTATTCCGCAGGGAAAACGCTGATTATATCCCATGATGGCGGCTCTGGGATAGTCTGATGGTTTTTTCAGGGTTGAAACGCTGTGGCTCTCTAAAAAAAGATTCTGCAAAATTTTTTACTGAATTCCTGAGTTCCAGATTTTCTTTTTCGCAGACAGTGCAATGATGCGCGCTGATTGCTGATGGAAACCAACTATCTTACCGAAGGCTTTGCCAAAATTGATCGTGATCTGAGGGAACTGATGACCTGTCTCAAGGAAGTTCTCGGAGAACTTGGCGAGACAGAAACCTTGGAACGGCTGCCTTGGCTGAACGGCGCGGAGACAGGAACCGGGGCAACACGGGGACTAGAACAGGCCTATTCCATTGCCTTTCAATTACTCAATATAGTTGAGGCCAACGCAGCGGCCCGCACCCGCCGACTTCGTGAGATCCATGAGGGTCTGGCTTCGGAACGGGGCCTTTGGGGGGATCAACTCTCACGACTTGTCTCCAAAGGGTGGACTGAGGAGGAGATTGCCGCTTATCTACCCAAGGTGCGTGTGGAGCCTGTTTTTACCGCTCACCCCACAGAGGCCAAAAGAGGTGCTGTTCTGGATCAGCACCGTTCCATCCACCAACTCCTTGCAGAAAACGATCGTGATGATCTCACTCCGAGCGAACGTCTCGAAATTCGACGCAAGATCAAGATCTGCCTCGAGAGGCTCTGGCGCAGTGGAGAGATCTTTCTCGATCAACCCGATGTTTCCGACGAACGCAGGGCCGTGATGTTCTATCTTCGCGACATCCTTCCTGAGGCAGTAAATCGTCTTGATATGAGGCTTCGCTGGGCATGGAACGACCTCGGCTTCTCTCCCGAACTGATGGGATCCCCCGAGAGCCGTCCCCAACTCAGCTTTGGCACCTGGGTCGGTGGAGACCGGGATGGACATCCTTTTGTGACAGCCAGAGTCACGAAAGAAACTCTGATGGAACTTCGTCTGAATGCCCTCGTTGTACTGCACCGCCAGCTCGACACCCTCTCAGAAGCGCTCCCACTCTCCAGTCATTTTCAGAAAGCGGACCCATTCTTACTGGAGCGTGTTAGCACTCTTCGAACAGAGTTGGGGGCCCTGGGAGATCAAATCATCGCTCGCTTCCCTGGAGAACCATGGCGCCAGCTTGTGCTACTGATTCAGGGCCGCCTGCCACTGGAAATAGGAGCGGGAGATCGTGCTCTTATCACGGATTCCGGAATCCGCTACAACCGACCCGAGGAAGTCGCCGCCGACCTCTCAATTCTCGAAAAGAGCTTGGAGAATGTCGCCGGCCATCGACTCATTCGCGAGGCCCTTTGGCCCGTCCAACGTGTGCTGAATGTCTTTGGCTTCCACCTTGCAGAGCTCGACATCCGGCAGAACAGCAGGACTCACGATCTGGCAATGGCCCAGCTTCTCAAAGCTGCCGGAATACCAGAGGGAGAGAGCTTTCCAGAATGGCCAGAAGAAAAGCGACTCGCATTCCTCAGGGAAGAGTTGAAATCCCCGCGTCCCTTCCTCGGAGCAGACAATCACGGCGGACTAGGTGCAGAAGCAGATGCTGTGCTGAGTTGCTACGATACGTTGCGTGAGCAGATCAAGAACCATGGCAGTGAAGGGATCGGCTCCCTGATTGTCAGCATGACCCGGCAGCTCTCTGATCTGCTGCTCATCCCCATTCTTGCCCGCGAATCTGGACTAACCAAATGGAATGCAGGAGGTCTGGCCTCGCCTCTACCAATTGTTCCACTCTTTGAAACCCTTGATGATCTGGAGCGCAGCCCGACCCTACTGCGTGAATTTCTGGCCGAACCCGTATCCCTTGCTTCCCTGGATACCCGTTCCGGCAGTCCGATCCAGCAAGTCATGATCGGCTACAGCGACAGCAACAAGGATTGCGGCATTCTGGCCAGCCAATGGGGTCTTCATGAAGCTCAGTGGGCCATGACTCAGGTGGCTGCGGAGGCTGGGGTCAGCCTGAGATTCTTCCATGGCCGGGGAGGAACAATCAGCCGGGGGGCAGGGCCGACTCACCTTTTCCTAGATGCTTTGCCTCCGGGGGCCCTCCAGGGAGATCATCGCATGACGGAGCAGGGAGAAACCATTGCCCAGAAGTATGCGAATGTCTCCACAGCCACCTACCATCTGGAACTTCTCCTTGCCGGGGTCACCGGAATTTCACTGGCAGGTCGCAGGCCGGAGCAAAATAATGATACCCCTTCGCGGATCGCAAACTTATTAGCCAAGAGCAGCCGCATTGCCTATCGGGGACTCATTGATGCTCCCGGTTTCATCAGTTTCTACGATCAGGCCACTCCGATTGATGCTTTGGAGTCTAGCCGTATCGGCTC
>PLEU01000193.1 GCA_003136515.1 Spartobacteria bacterium | reverse complement strand
TTCGGCAAAGCGGTATCCAGACGGGACTGGCAACCGTTTTTCTTCAGCATACCAGTGCAAGTCTGGTGATTTATGAAAATGCCGATCCAACGGCGCGGACTGATCTCCATCGTTTCTTTGAGGATCTTGTACCCGAGAACAAACCGGAATTAATCCACACGCTGGAGGGGGCTGACGATTCCACCAGTCACTTGCGGATGGCGTTGACCCGGACAAGCGAGAGCATCCCAATCGCCAAAGGACGGCTGCAACTCGGAACTTGGCAAGGAATCTTTCTTTTTGATCACCGCCGTACTCCACATCGCCGGAGAGTCGTGGTGAGCTTGTTGGGGAAATGATTACTTGAATACTAGCCTGCAAATCACCAATGAGGCGGCCACGCCGGCGGTGTCAGCAAGCAGTCCTGCTGCAAGGGCATGGCGGCCTCTGCGGATGGCCACGGAACCAAAATAAACGGCTAGGACGTAGAGACTGGTTTCCGTGCCGCCTAGAATGGTTCCCGCAAGTTGGGATGCATAGCTGTTTGGCCCGCAATTTTTCACGATTTCCGCAAAAAGTCCCGTGGCGGCGCTTCCACTGAGTGGACGTACCATCACAAGAGGGAGTAGTTGTGCTGGAAGCCCGATCAGATCAAGCACGGGGGCCAGGAGGCGGCTGAGAATGTCGATACCCCCGGCGGCCCGGAAGATTCCGACGGCGACTAAGATGGCGACCAGATAGGGGAAGATGCGGAGTGCAACCTGCAGGCCCTCCTTGGCTCCTTCAAGGAATTCTTCATACACCGAGATTCCCCGCAAGGCGGCATAGAGCGGGAAAAATCCAATCAGGAAGGGAACTGCGACAAGTGAAATGGACTGAATCAGGGAGATAAGAATTGAGGTGCGATCGGTGGGTGTTTGTTGAATGACCAGTCGAGAGATCGCCCAGAGGAAAGCACCGAGATAACCTAGCAGAGCAATTTTTTTCCAGATGACTAGGGGTTCATGGGCCGAAGGAATGGGCATCACTTCACTGGCATCAACTCTGGATGGCTCGATGTTGCCGATGGGAAGAGGAGGAAGCCTGAACATTGGTAGTCGTTGGAGAAGCTTCGCCGAGGTAATGCCTGTCAGGAAGGAGCAGGAGCTGGCGACAAAAGCGGTGCCGATAATGGCGGTCGGATGGATTGCTCCCGCAGCAGCTAGGATGCCGATTGCCGTGGAGGGGATGAGTTGGACGGAGCTGGTGTTGATGGCCAAGAAGGTGCACATCGCGTTAGAAGCAATACCTGGACGGGGATTGAGCGATTCGAGGTCTTGCATGGCACGGAGACCGAGTGGGGTCGCGGCATTTCCGAGGCCGAGCATATTGGCGGCGATGTTCATCACTATGGCTCCCATGGCAGGATGTTCGGCTGGGACGTCGGGAAAGAGGCGATTGAGGAGTGGTCGCAGGATGGAGGCCAAGTGCTCAACAGCGCCTGATTTTTCGGCCAATCGCATGATGCCAAGCCAAAAGGCCATGATCGCTCCGAGCGGAAGGGCAATCGTCATCAGTGCGGATTTGCAGGCGTCAAAGGCTGCCGTCGTAACCGCCTCGGCATGTCCCGTCACGACTCCAAGGATCACTCCAGAAAGGATGAGGCCAAGCCAGAGGTAATTCAGCACGACGAATTCTCTAAAGCATCCGTAGTGGTGTGCGAAGAAAATTGAGCTTTAGAAGTCAATTTTGCGGTGGCAGGAGTGAAACGATCCGCTATTTTCACAGGCATGTCTGTTCGCTCCGATCGCTGGATTCGTAAAATGTCTCAGGAACACGGGATGATTGAACCGTTTGTGGAACGTCAAGTTCGCTCCGCTGCGGGGAATCAGATCATCAGTTACGGCCTCTCGAGCTATGGCTACGATCTGCGTGTGGCCGATGAATTCAAGGTATTCACAAATGTCTATAGTGCGCTGGTCGATCCGAAGCAGTTTGATGAAAAATCCTTCGTCGATGTGAAAACCGATGTTTGCATTGTCCCTCCCAACTCTTTCGCCCTTGCCCGCAGCATCGAATATTTCCGCATTCCCCGCGATGTGCTCACGATTTGCGTTGGAAAATCAACCTATGCCCGCTGTGGGATTATCGTTAATGTGACGCCGTTCGAGCCGGAATGGGAGGGTCATGTGACTCTGGAAATATCCAATACGACGCCTCTTCCGGCAAAAATCTACGCCAACGAAGGTCTAGCACAAGTGGTCTTCTTTGCAGCCGATGAGCCGTGCGAGGTCAGTTATGCGGATCGAGGTGGAAAATATATGAAACAACGCGGCATCACAGTGCCGAGGATCTGAGTTGAAAGGCAAATAGGGTGGCTGATGAGGGATAAAAGGGAATAGAAAAGTTGGCCAAGAGAAGTAAGGCACTCGTTCTTCGACTTTTGACCGTTGATGAGCTCTTTCAACTTTCAAACTTGCTTGACTGGCCGTTACGGTGCATCCGTTGCGGCAGTTTTCAAGTTTGAGGTTTCTCTCCCCCTTCGTCCTCTTCCTTTTGTTCCCCCATGCTTTTGAGGACTTCGGACATATCCTCCACCTCGTCCCAAACGCTTCGTGTGATGTAGACCGGGGCGTGCTGAAGGGAGGCCATTGCCAGACAGTCGCTGGGACGCGCATCCAGTTCTATGACCTTGCGTTGCTGGAGCTCGTTCTCAACGCTCACAATCATTCTGCCATAGTATGTTGTACCCTTAAGGTCATTGATAATGACCCGTTCCACCTTGGCTCCGAGTCCGGTGAGCAGCATTCCCATGAGGTCGTGAGTGAGGGGACGCTCATGTTTTTCTCCCTGGATAAGCAGGTTGATGGCATTGCCGACCAGGGGGTCCATATAGATTACAAAAACCTTCTCCTCATTACCCAGAAAAAGGGCGCACCCGTTGGCTGTCGGGACTACGGCCTTGATCACGACTTGCAATACCTCCTTGGAATTCATGCAATGACAGTAAGGTAGAAATGGGCCTTTGGCACTTCTGATTCACTCTATTCTTGGTTCAGTAGCGTATTCTTATAATCAGGGTGCATAATGCCCTGCCGGCTGTATTGCTCTGCGAGCAGAAGGTAATGATCAGCCCAGGAGCCGAGAGCTGCCTGCTCTTCCTCGGAAAGTGTCCTCACTATGCGGCCAGGTGACCCCACCACCATCGACCCTGATGGAATTACGCTGTTCATGAGAACCGTGGCATGGGCACCGATAAGGCAGTGATCCCCGACGATGGCTCCGTCGAGAATTATTGCTCCCATGCCGATCAGGCACTCATCCCCGATGGTGCAGGCATGGACGATGGCCCCGTGGCCGATGGTCACTCGACGTCCAACGGTGGCCCCAAGGTCGGTCGCCACATGGACGACGGCGTTGTCCTGAACGTTGCTTTCTTCACCGATAATGATGGGGGCTATATCCCCGCGGAGCGAGGCTGCAGGCCAGATACTGGCCCTTGGCCCGATGCTTACGGAGCCTGCAATAAACGCGCCTGGCGCGACAAAGGCGCTTGGGGAAACAATCGGCTTGCGTCCGAGGTGCTCCCGCACAAGGGATGTGAAATAACCGGAGTGATCGGGGTGGGAGAGCTCGGCTGCGGGATGAGTATTCATGAGGGTTTTTTAACGATTATGCAGAATGGGTGTTGACAGCGGGGTGGGCTTTTTTTTGGATCACTTGTGTCAATAGACACAACCCACAACCAATAGCACCCAAAACAAAAATCCATGAGCAGCAAACTCCATCTAGTTGAAACCGTCCAGAAGAGCCTCGGCAAAGACATCAGCAAAGCCCACGCCGAAAAGGTCGTCGCAGCAGTGATCGACGGCATCAAGGCACATGTCAAAAAGAGCAAGTCCCTTCAGCTGATCGGATTTGGTACCTTCAAGGTCGTCAACCGCAAGGCCCGCACAGGCATAAATCCCAAGACCGGAGAGAAGATCAAGATCAAGGCTTCCAAGAGTGTTCGCTTTTCCCCAGGCAAAGCCTTCAAGGGAGTTCTCTAAAAAAGNNAAAACCCGTTTTGCCTCTTGGCAAAACGGGTTTTCTCATTTTTGTGGAAGAGCTCATCCCTTCCGATAAACTAAAAATGCTATGAAAAAACCCCTTGTTGTCACCGTCACGGGAGCCGCTGGACAGATCGGCTATTCCCTCCTTCCACGCATCGCTTCTGGTCAGGTCTTTGGATATGACCAGCCCGTGGAACTTCGTCTCATCGAGATTGAGCCTGGGATGAAGGCCCTTGCCGGGGTCGTCATGGAGTTGCACGATTGTGCCTTTCCGCTGCTTGAATCCATCGAGGCGACGTCGGATCTCGATCATGGTTTCAACGGGAGCAACTGGGCTCTTCTCGTGGGCAGCGTCCCCCGCAAGGCCGGTATGGAGCGGAAGGATCTGCTCGGCATTAACGGGAAAATTTTCGTCGGCCAGGGACAAGCAATTGAGAGGAATGCTGCCGATGA
>PLEU01000120.1 GCA_003136515.1 Spartobacteria bacterium | reverse complement strand
TTCAAGATCGAGAGTCACAATCATCCGAGTGCTGTGGAGCCATTTCAAGGATCCGCCACGGGAGTCGGAGGCATTATCCGGGATATTTTTACGATGGGGGCGCGTCCCGTTTTTCTCATGGATTCCCTTCGCTTCGGCTTAATTGAAGGAGAGAGCGAGCAGTCCAGAACCAACCGCCGCCTGTTTGCCGGTGTTGTCGCCGGCATTGCCCATTACGGAAACTGCATCGGGCTGCCAACGATAGCCGGCGAGGTATATTTCGATGAAAGTTACAATGGGAACCCGCTGGTGAACGCCTTCTGTCTCGGCGTCCTTCGCCATGAGCAAATCGCCCGTGGTGCCGCCAAGGGAGTTGGCAACCCGGTTTTCTATGTCGGTGCCGAGACGGGACGCGATGGGCTGGCTGGTGCGGCCTTTGCATCACGAGAGTTGACCGAGGAGTCGAAGGCCGACCGCCCCGCCGTTCAAGTCGGAGATCCTTTCCGTGAGAAGCTTCTGCTTGAAGCATGTCTGGAATTGCTGGCGAGCGGGTGCGTGGCAGGAATTCAGGATATGGGTGCTGCTGGTCTGACCTGTTCCACCTGTGAGACTGCAAGCCGTGGTGGTACCGGTGTCGAGATCGACATCGAGCTTGTGCCCAAGCGGGCCCAGGGACTTTCTCCCTACGAAGTGCTCCTGAGTGAGTCGCAGGAGCGGATGCTCGTGATCGTGAACAAGGGGCAGGAAGCGCAGGTGACCGAGATTTTCGAAAAATGGGATCTACCCTATGCCGAGATCGGAGTAGTTACCGATGATGGACAGATGCGAGTTCGCAATGGAAGAGAAGTTGTTGTCGACGTCCCTGCCCGCGCCCTCGCCGATGACGGGCCGATTTATTACCGGGAGGCTGCTCCCTTCACCCCTCCAGTTGGGATCGATCTGAATACGGTGCCTCAGGCTGATCCGCTTACGGTGCTGCCACGGCTACTGGCGCATCCAAGCATAGCAAGCAAACGCTGGGTCTGGCGTCAGTACGACCACATGGTGCGCACGGGGACTGCAGTGCTTCCCGGCTCCGATGCAGCTGTCTTTGTAATTCGCGAGGCGGGGAAAATACTGGCTGCTGCCACTGATTGCAATGCGATCTACTGCCGACTCGATCCACGACAGGGTGCCCGTATCGCTGTGGCAGAGGCCGCCCGCAATCTTGCGTGCTCCGGCGCTGTTCCAATTGGTGCAACGGATAATCTGAATTTTGGCAATCCACATAAGCCGGAGAATTTCTATCAACTCCGCGCGGCGGTGGAGGGGATCTCGGAAGGGTGCAGAGCCTTTGATATCCCGGTTACGGGAGGGAATGTTAGCCTATACAATGAAAGTCCCGCCGGAGCGATAGATCCGACTCCGACTATCTCGATGGTGGGGCGTATCGATAATCCCGATCACATTACGACGCAGTACTTTAAGGAGGCTGGAGACATTCTGATCCTGCTTGGCGAGATTGGTTCAGAATTAGGAGGTTCCCATTACCCGCTTGCAATTCATGGACGTAAGGAGGGGGCTCCACCGGCGCTCGATTTCACAAAAGAGAAAGCGGTTCATCAGGCGCTTCTCATACTCATTCGTCAGGGTCTTGTGCAGAGTGCCCATGACTGCTCCGAGGGAGGATTGGCCGTAGCCCTTGCTGAAAGTTGCTTTGGATCCAGACTCGGTGCCATGGTTGAGTTGGAGGGGGCGGACCAGCGTCCTGATGTGATTCTTTTTAATGAAACCCAGAGTCGCATAATCATTTCGGTTCGCCCCTCCCACACCGCGGCCGTCGAAACAGAGCTTGTTAGGAGTGGGATCCCATTTCGTGGCATCGGCGCAGTGACCGGAGGCGACGATCTGACGGTGACGACCGGAGCCTCTGTTTACAACTGGCCGGTGAGTTCATTGCATGAGATTTACGAATTTGCCATTCCTAGGTTGATGGAAGGATAGCTCCTACCTTATCAGGAAAAGTCAAGAGATGATACCCTCTCTAGAAAGAGGTCGTGTCGAGCGGGATCGTAATGATGGCCTATGAAACCTGCTGCCTCCGCACTGCGCACGTTTTCGATCAGATCATCGATGTACAGGGTTTTCTCCGGTACGACGCGAAATTGATGGCGTGCAATGTCAAAGATCAGGGGGTCAGGTTTCATGACTCCCGCTCGGTAGGAGTAAACACCATCCCGGAATAGAGTCGTGAAGAATTCATATTCACAGAAAATGTGGTCATGATGGATGGAGCCTATATTGGAGAGCAGATAGAGGGGGGTGTGCGGGTGAATTGATGCAGCCCAATCGATCATCGGGATATTTCTTTCAAATATCCGGCTCCAGATATCTAGAAAGTGCTCTTCCGGTCCGTCATGGGAAAATGCATCCTGGACTGCCTTCACGAAGTCGGCCCGTTCAATCCGGCCTGTTTCATGATCGAGGCGAAGCGGATACAGTTTCTCCTGGGTGGGAGGCGATTTGCGGCCGGTCTGCCTCAGGATTTCCTGTTCGGCAACAGTGTAGTCAAAGGTTAGGAGCACATTGCCTATATCAAAGATGACAGCGGCGATTTTCATAACGCAGTCTTTGGGAAATGCTGAAGAAATCGCATTGAGTCCATTTGCTTAGTTGACTGCAGACTGGGGTGCTTGTTGCTGGGCCATTTCGAGAACGATACGGGCTGATTGAGAAGCGCCATCTGGTTTTCCGGTTTTCCGAGCATTGGATTCCCATGTTTTCCAGACGGCGGCACCATGAGCAAAGGCATGCCGCACTGCCGTCGCGACTGCCTGGGGGGAGGTTGCCGTGCAACCGCAATCAGCGCTGGTCAGCAACTCTGCATTTCCCTCCTCCTGTCCTGGAATGACCTGACTCATGACCAATGGGGTGGAGGCCGCCAGACATTCCTGAACGGTGGCTCCTCCGGCTTTGGCGACAATGAGATGACTAGCCGCCAGATGCTCGGAAATATCCGGCATCCAGCCCTCGATCCGAATAGGAGGTGTGAGGGTGTTGGCGATTTTTTGAAGTGATTTTCGGAGTTTCTCATCGCGACCGCAGGCGGCGGAGAGTTTTATGCCCGTCACTGAACCGAGTTGCTGGAGAATTTCACCCGCGTTTTTCTGCCCCGGATTCACCAGATAAAGTACTCTAGGGGGGGTTGACGGAGGATCAGGCTGAATTCGTTTGCCTGGAAGTTGTTCAAAAAGCATTGGTACGGGAAATCCGCTCACGCGAAGTTTTTCCATCGGGACTCCGGAAGCTTCCATCACTCTGGCCGTTGCCTCGTTTGGCACGAGGAAGAGATCGGAATGGCCGCGGTACCAAAGTGAATTTATGGAGATCGAATCCGTGACGACAGTGATGGTTTTATAAGCTCGGGTTTCCTTGCCGGCGAGATGGTCCAGAAGATGATTGTAGCCGGGGTAGGTGGAGACCACTACGGAGGGATTCATTTCAGAAAGGGTGTTTCGCAGGAGGCGGGCCGCACGGCGAAAGACAGCCACCTGGCTTGGCGCTTCCTTGCTCTTATGGAGATACCTGTAAAACCATGACCAGAGACCAGGCAGATGGTTGATGAAGAAAAAATAGTTCTTCTGGGCCAGAGTGTAGAGAGGACCATAAGCTTCAGCAAACAAGTCGCGCACCTCAACATGGAGACTGGTGTCCTGCGTGCGCAGGGCAATCGCAAGATTTCGTGCTGCGGCATTATGCCCCTCTCCAAAGGCGGAGGTGAGGATGAGGATTGGGTTTTTGAAGGAGGAAGGGATCAAGGTTGTAAAAATATGTTTTCTCCTAACTTATCTGGCTGAGCACAGAAAAGGTTAAACGGAGGCATGCTGTCAGAGCCACTTTTTACGGCGAAAGTAGAGAAACATCGAAAAGGAGATGGAGATCGCCAGGACCCAGAATGCGGGGTAGCCGTAACGCCACTCCAGCTCAGGCATGTTGTAAGGACCGCCGTGGAAGTTCATCCCATAGATTCCTACGAGGAAGGTAAGTGGCATGAAAAATGTCGAAAAAAGCGTCAGGACGCGCATGATTTCGTTCGTGCGGTAGCTCAGGCTGGAATGATAGACATCCATAAGCCCAGAAGTAAGATCCCGGTAATTTTCGATAATATCGATGATCTGCGTGATGTGCTCATAGCAGTCCCGCAGATAAACTCGGGTGTTTGGAGTGATGAGCCCCTTGTCCTCATGCATTAGGTGGCTGAATACCTCCCTCTGAGGCCATGCTCCGCGCCGCATCTCAAGCAGGACGCGCTTGTAGTGAAAGAGATCTTTAAGAATATCACGACTGGGGTGTTCGACTAGAGCCTCTTCGATGATTTCGGTCTCATCGCCAATCATTTCCAAGACAGGGAAGTAGTGATCCACCACAGTGTCGAGCAAGGCATATGTCAGAAAATCAGGTCCGAATTTTCGGATCAGCGATCCTTCCATTCGGAGCCTCCTGCGGACTTCATCAAAGGAATCGCGCCTTCGTTCCTGCTGAAAACTCACTAGGTGATTCTTCCCAAAAAAAAGACTAAGCTGCTCAACCTCCACCACTCCGGGATCGTCCGGATTTTTGTACGCCATCGTCGTGATTAGGAAAATTCCGTTGTCCATCTGTTCCATCTTAGGGCGCTGTGAGGTAACAATATCCAAAATAGTCAACGGACTCAGGCCGAAGTGTTCGCCAAGTAGACGCACAGTGGTGACGTCGGCGCTTCCATTCACGTCAATCCAGTTGTTTTTCGTGGGATCAAGCAGGCGGATCGCCTCGGCTGCATCCTTGCAGATGATTTCTTCAAGGCAGGACTCTCCGTATTTGCACAGAGTGATTTCGGGAGAGTGGAGCTGATCTCCTTCATTTTGAGGTTGCTCGGAGACATCCCCCTCAAGTTGAAGTGATGAGGGGGCTGTGCCTGGAGTCCGATAAACAAGTTTAATCATGCCTTGAGATGATCATATCCAGAGGCAATCGGGGTGGATGCCACGGAGCTGGCTGTTAGCTGTCCAATACAGGTAAGAGGTAATCTCGGGAAGAGTGAGCTCCATTTTTCAAGTAGAGATTTTCGCTTCGGGGGTTGGAGAGTAAAGAGAAGCTCATAATCCTCCCCGTCGGAAACTGCGTCTTGGATGGAACATCCCCGGTTAAGAGGAATCTTTTCAAAGGCGATCTGGAAGGAGCATCCGCTTGCGCTGGCGAGTTTGGGTAGATCGCTTCCTAGGCCATCGCTCAGATCCATCATTGCCGTGACTCCTTTTTGTTGGGAAAGCCATAGTCCTTCCCGGAGACGAGGGTGAAACCGGAGATGGCGTCCACTTGTGAAAGAACCTCCAAGCCTTCCCGTCACACAGATGAGATCGCCCGGATGACCTCCGGATCGGAGTCGCAGATGTTCTTTGCGTGCATATCCTACAAGCGCTACGGAGATGAAAAGCGGACCGGGAGAGCGGACGGTCTCTCCGCCGATAACAGAGAGTTCGAAACTCAGGGTGGCTTTTCCGATTCCGCGATATAGGGATATCCAGTCATTCCTCTTCCAGTAGGAGGGGGCCGCGACCGTGATAAGAGCATGTCTGGGGATGCCGCCTGTGGCCGCGATGTCACTGATAGGGCGGCAGAGGGCCTTCCACCCAACGGAAGCGAGTGGAGTATCAGGGGAAAAATGAACCCCTTCCACGACGGCATCAGTTTTCAGGAGCTGAAACATATCTTTATGGTAAGGGGAATTCACCACGGCGCAGTCATCCCCAATTCCTGAAATGACTTCGTCGGATGGTTTTGGAAGCACGCGGGAGAGGAGTTCTAGCAACTCTTCTTCCGAGCTAAGCACTAACCCAGTCTTTCTAGTGAGAGGTTTTTTTCCCATGCGCAAATATTCTTTGTTTCCCTAGGAGGATGCGCCGGGCCAAAGAATGAGGGCCACTATGGTCAAGGTGTTGAAAGCCGCATGGAGTGTAATATTGGCCCATAATGACCCTGTGCGTTCATAAAGCAGGCAAAGTGTTACCGCCAAAATGAAGAGCCCTGGTAGCGCCGAGAGATTTCCGTGAATCGCCGCAAAGAGGAGCGAGGAAAACAGGAGGGCAGGAATCCGTCCGCAGTACCGTCTCATAACGCCATAGAGATATCCCCGGAAGATAATTTCCTCAGCGATGGGGGCGACTACAACTGCCATGAGGATGACGGAGATGCGATTCTTCAAATCAGGGTGATCGACAAAGAAGCGGACTATCAGTTGTGCGTCATCATTATTTTCCGCGAAGTGCTGGATCGTTTGCTGGACAGCCAGAATTAGGGGATATATGGCCAGCAGCCAGAGAAGGCCACTGGCTGCGGCACTGGGAAAACGGGACGGTTGTAGTTGAAAAATGGAAATTGCCGAGTGCCTTTGGAATCCAATGACGCCAAAAATGCATAGGATCAATGATCCGTAGAGAAAGGAGTTTGCCAGAATCAACCTTAGAGTGATCGTCTGGGTGGAATTCACGGACTGAGTGGTGATGTATATCATCCAAAGGGCCAGAATTCCGACACAGATGGCATCCGGCACACCAAAAGGCTGCGTGGCCAGTACGGCACGCTTTGAACTTTCGACGGCAAGCCATCCGTAGAAAACAAGCAGGGCAAGCAACCCCATCGCGATCTGAACCGAACTTGGAGAGGGTAGCGCCAGTGCCAAGTTCATCAGATGCGGCAGGATTTACAGGGCGTAGAACGAAGGCAATAGATAGATGCGTCCACTCTCTAGCTTTACGCCTCCTACGGGGGAGGAGAGATTCAGGTCAAGATGCACATCTGTCTTTTCAGAATTTTCAAAGAGTTTTAGCAGGCTTCCGAACCCCTCTTTTTTGTCGTAGCGCACGATCCCGGCTCCTGGTGCGTTGCCAAGCAATCGGGCTTTTTCATAGGCATCTTCAATATACCCGAGCTGGTCGATTAGTTTGGCGGCATAGGCATCTTTGCCGCTCAGCACGCGCCCATCGGCGATCCCATTGCGAAGTGCGATCGGATCAAGATGACGGGAGGTGGCCACAATATTAAGGAACCGGTCGTAGGTCTGCATGACAAGACCCTGAAAATAGGTTTTTTCATCATCGGTGAGATCACGATCCCCATTGAGGGCATCCTTGAACTGACCGCTCTTAAAAACCACGGACTGGAGGCCGATTTTACCGAACAGCTCCTTGTAGTTGAGCGTCGAAATGATGACCCCGATGCTTCCCGTGAAACTAGTGTCACTGCACATGATCCACGAACCGGCACAGGAGATATAGTAGGCCGCGGAGGTCCCGATGGAATTAATGAAAATAACCACGGGTTTCTTGGAACGCAAGTTGCCAAGGGCATGGTAGATGGTGTCACCGGCGGTGACTTCACCCCCTGGAGAATTAATGGAGAGTACAACAGCCTTCACATCAGGGTCGTCGGCGGCCTGTTGAAAGGCATCCTTCATATCATCCACTAGGGAACCATCAGAGTTGATTCCCCCATCGTATTCGATGATCCCAGCCAGTTGGATGACAGCGATTTTTTCGGAGGATGTTCCCGGGGATATCCTGGTTTCACTGAACTTCCTACCCGAGGATACAGGCTTGACGGCTTTTATCCCGCTGAAGACTAGTGCTACAAGCAACAGGAGATTGACAAAGAGGCTGACGCAGAGGAGCACGCCAAGCACAATGGAAAGGCATCCGGATTTCTTCATAAGGAAGGGAGCGTGGAGGAAGATCTCTCTGGGCTCAAGTTTGGAAAGAGAGGGTGGGTACGTTGTGAATAACTTGCGGACAACGGTGTAAAAGTTAACTCGGATAGGCGTTATCACTGCTGGTGCAACTAGCGGCAATTCTCTATTGATGGTTGCATGTTGAAAGCAGAGCTGCGCACCCGTCTTGAAGAGATTGGCGTGCGTCCCAGCAGAAAGCTGGGCCAGAACTTTCTCCTCGATCCGAATCTTGCCCGGGCCATTGTCGACGCCTTAGATCCGGAGCCAGGTGATCATCTCCTGGAAGTCGGTCCAGGCATGGGTGCCCTTACGATTCACTTACTGGAATCGCCCGCTAGGCGCATCACGCTGATCGAACGGGATCATCGATTGACCTCAGAACTCCGGGATCGTTACGCCGCGGACATTCACGCTGGCCGGCTTCAGGTTATCCAAGGAGACGGGGCAAAGGCGGATCTGATTTCTCTCTACGGGTTTGGCCCTGTGAAGATGGTGGGCAATCTTCCCTACAGTGCTTCCACGGCTATCATAACGCGGTTCACGACGGCCATTTCTCCCGCATCTAGACTGGTTTTGATGGTTCAGAGGGAGGTTGCCGAGCGACTTGCCGCCCTGCCCGGCGACAAGGATTACGCGGCGCTAACCGTACTGCTGGGACGACGTTGGGCGGTCAAAAAACTTCGTATCGTGCCGCCCGAGGTGTTCTGGCCGAGACCAACTGTGGAATCGTCGGTGATCGCAGTAAATCCCCGGCCGGCTGCAGGGTTGCCGAACTGTGATCCAGAACAGTTTACGGAATTGGTGCGGCAGGGATTTTCGGCCAGAAGGAAACAACTGCGCTCCCTCTTGAATCTGCCCAAGGGACTCTGGGAGGAGTGG
>PLEU01000052.1 GCA_003136515.1 Spartobacteria bacterium | reverse complement strand
CCACCCCCCCCTCATGAATCCTTTCCTCGGCGTCTTTTTTCACTGGCTCGGCGGTTTTGCCTCTGGAAGCTTTTATGTTCCCTACCGTTTTGTCAAAAAGTGGGCTTGGGAAACAGCCTGGCTAGTCGGTGGTTTTTTCTCCTGGATCATCATGCCGACGCTGCTGGCCTCGTTGATGACGCATGATCTGCACGGAGTCATTTTGGGCCAGAGTTCAAACACTCTACTCTGGACCTATCTTTTCGGCTGTCTCTGGGGTCTTGGCGGTCTGACCTTCGGACTGACCATGCGCTATCTTGGGATGTCTCTTGGAATGGGCGTCGCCCTCGGTTATTGCGCGGCCTTTGGAACGCTTCTTCCACCAATAGCCAAGCTTTTCATCCCGGCGATTCCCGCCGATCAGACCATCATCGAGATTGCCTCCACACTTCCAGGAAGGATCACCCTTTTCGGAGTTTTCACAACACTTGTGGGCATCGCCCTGGCAGCTTACGCCGGTTTCAACAAGGAACAGGAGATGAGTGAGTGTGAAAAGACCTCCGTCATCAAGGAGTTCAATTTTCCAAAGGGGATCATGGTTGCGACCTTTTCCGGTGTGATGAGTGCTTGCTTTGCCTTCGGCCTGACTGCCGGCACTCCGATAAAGATTGATTCTCTAAAGGCCGGCCTGATCAAGGGCGCCAGGGAACATGGAATCTCAGTGTCAGACAAGGGGCGTCTCGACGATGCCGATGCCGATATGCTGGCAAAGGATCTCGGATTGTCCCCGGAAAACACGAAGTTTGGCAAGATCGTTGAGAATTATGAAAAGGGATCCCTTTCTGCATCCGATCTGTCGACACAACTCTCTTCCTCACCGAATCCGGTCGCAAAACGCCTCGCTGATTATGTGAACAATTTTGAAAAAATCCGAGGAGATAGCGAGGTGGTGACGACACTAGAAGGGTTAAAGGATTTTTCACAGAAGGAAGTCGCCGTTACCATCGCCATTGCCGGGGGTGACATTGTCGCCATGAATCATAAATACGCCCTGTGGCAGGGCTTACCAGTGCTGATCGTTGTGCTGATCGGCGGCTTTACAACGAATTTTATCTGGTGCGTATTGCTAAACTTCAAAAATAAAACAGGCTACCAGTACCTGAGTGGCACTGTCCGTGAAGAGCATCTCTCTCTTGCTGGAGCAGGGGGGGGCGAGCATGGAGGAAGGGTTGAGGGCACGATAACGGCTGACCTGAAGGTGCCACTCCTCAAAAACTACTTTTTCTCGGCCTTGGCCGGAACGATCTGGTATCTTCAATGTGTCTTCTACACCATGGGAGAGAGCCAAATGGGAAGATACAGCTTTGCAAGTTGGACGCTTCATATGGCCAGCATCATCATCTTCAGTACCATGTGGGGTTGGATCTTCCATGAATGGAAGGGCTCAAGCAAAAAGACCCATCTCCTGATCGCCCTTGGCATCGCCACTCTGATTCTTTCTACGATTGTCATCGGCTACGGAACCTGGCTGAAAGGGCTGGCACAGGGATAATTGCCGATTCGTTTTCCCAGTCACTAACCATTCGATGAATTCCTACACACTTGCCCTTGAGACCTACGCTGCCCAGGGGGTCGATACCGAGGAGGCGCTCGAGCGACTCGCCGCGATTCCAATCTCGCTTCATTGCTGGCAAGGGGATGATGTCGGCGGCTTTGAGAATTCTGGATCCGATCTCGCAGGAAGCGGTCTCGCTGCTACAGGGAACTACCCTGGCAAGGCACGCACAATCGAAGAGCTACGTCAGGATCTGGAGAAGGCCCTCACACTGATACCCGGGAAACATCGTATCAATCTACACGCCTGCTACGCCGATCTAGGTGGGAGGAGGAAGGAACGGAGCGATTACGACGTGGAGGAGTTCCAGAGCTGGATTGATTGGGCGAAATCGCAAAAACTCGGCATGGATTTCAACCCTACCTTCTTCGCCCATCCCAAGGCCTCTTCCGGTTTCACTCTCGCTAGCCACGATGCCTCAATCCGCAATTACTGGATAGCACACGGCAAGGCCTGCCGCAGAATCGGCGCAGAAATCGGGCGTCAGCTCGGCTCTCCCTGCGTCACCAATGTTTGGATTCCCGATGGCTCCAAAGATCTTCCGGTCGATCGCAAAAGTCCCCGCGAACGTCTAGAAGTCTCTCTCGATGCCATCTTTGCCGAGCCGATCGACCCGAAACACAACCTTGATGCCGTGGAGAGCAAACTCTTCGGCATCGGCTCGGAGAGCTATGTTGTCGGCTCACACGAGTTCTACCTAGGCTATGCAGTTAGAAACCGGAAGCTGCTCTGCCTCGATGCCGGACACTTCCATCCCACAGAGCAGCTCGCCGACAAGATCTCTTCTGTGCTCCAATTCGTTCCGGAACTTCTGCTACATGTCAGCCGTGGTGTGCGTTGGGACAGCGACCATGTGGTCCTGCTTGACGATCCGACGATGTCCATCATGGAGGAACTTGTCCGTGGAAAATTCCTGGATCGCACCTATATCGGGCTCGATTTTTTCGATGCGAGCATCAATCGCATCGCGGCTTGGGTCATTGGGATGCGGAATGCGATCTAGGCGCTGCTGCTGGCGCTGCTTACCGACCTCCGGGGGATTTGACACCGTGAAGACGACGCGCCAACGCGCCATCCTGTCGCTCGTCGCGAGCCGCCCCGTGCACTCGCAGGAAGAACTCGCGGCGCTCTTGGCCGAGCAGGGCCACGAGGCCACGCAGGCGACGATCTCGCGCGACATTCGGGAATTGGGCCTGGTGAAGGTGCCGCTGCGCGACGGCCACGGC
>PLEU01000214.1 GCA_003136515.1 Spartobacteria bacterium | reverse complement strand
AGGCTTGCCCGCCGCGCCATAAGAGCAGCCCATTGAGGTGTGGAGGCACTCGTGCCGCCAACGACGATCCATGAACCGAGAAATCCGGGAAGTGTCGGATCAGTGAAATAGACGGAAACTCCTGTGTTCGGATCAGCATTGTAGCTCACATCGGGAGTGCCCCGGCCTGAACTCAGAAGATTGACGCCGTCCTGATAGGGCGGGCGCTGCTCGTAGCTACTGGGGCCACCGCCCGTATCCTTCCAGGTTGTCTCTGCATAAGCACCCGTTTTGGGATTCAGGTAGAGGCTTGTCCCGCCGACTCCGATCACATTGGTCGAGCTGGCCGGATAGCAGACATCGCGATTATCTCCGGCTGCGGCGAGAAAGACTGTCCCAGGGGCTTGAAAAAAAGAGTCTTCCGAGGTTTCGTCGGGGTATTCGGAATTTCCGTAACTCATCGAGACAACGGTTGCATGAAGGGTATTCACGGCATAGGCCACGGCCTGATCGGTTTGGCTTCCATCAGCATCGACGACGAGGACGATTTTAGCTCCGGGGGCCATGGCATGAGCCCACTCCACATCAAGGGTCGTTTCCGAGGCCCAGCCGGAGTAGGCGGGATCATTCGTATTCGGCTGCCCATTCGGGTAATAGACATCGACGGTCGTTTTCGGAATGTTGGTGAACGTGTCGCAGAAAACATTGAGATCCTTCTGAATATTACTGCTTCCAAAGGCGTCGATGACCGCGATGATTTGCCCTCTTCCATCGCCATTGGTGGAGATCAGGTCAAAGCCATAGGCCGTGGCCATCTGGTCGGGTGAATAGCCCGTGGAGAGATAGCTCGTCCCGGCGGGGAGAGGATCACCGTTTTTCGCACTTCCGATGGTGTAAGCCCTCATCCCATCTGCCCAGCCATACCTCCACTGAATGAGGGGAATGCGGCGGGGAGAAGAAGAGGGGAGAGCCTTCGCCTGGCTACCCGCACAGAGAAGAAGCGCAAGAAGCAGAAACAAAAAAATAGGGGCGGATTTCAAATGATGGGTGGGAAAATTACGAGGGACTGCATCGGGTCTCTCTNNCCTACTGCATGGGAGGAAATGCAAAAAGGTTTTCGCGAAATTCTTTCTCCCGATCAAGGCGAGCGGCGGCTTTCCATCCACAGTGGAAGATCCGCAAAGGAATCGAGAATCACGTTTGGAGTGACACTGCTTTTTTCCAACTGATCGGGGTGGAACTTACCCGTCCGTACCAGGATACCGATGCCGCCAGCCTCTTTGCCCCCGCCGACATCCGCTTCGAGATCATCCCCGATGACGGCAATGTTTTTTTGAGGGAGGCCAAGACTCTGTCCGGCAAGGAGAAAAAACTCCCGAGACGGCTTGCCGATCAATCGCGCCTCACGCTGAGTGGCGTATTCCAGAGCTGCGACAATGGAGCCGACATCAAGACAGAGGCCGTCGTTTCCCCGAAAATAGCGGTTCCTGGCTAGCGCGATGAACTCCGCCCCCTCCAGCAAAAAGCGAAAGGCCATGTTCAGCNNCGCGATTCCCTCGAGATCCTCCTGCAACGAGGACTTGATCAGGGGATAGCAGCGCGTGAGACCCCGCTCCATAAGGTACTGCCGCGCGATCACCGGGGCGCTGAAGATCTCCTCCTCTGTGACAGGCAGGCCAAGCAGCGCCAACTTTTCCAGAATCCCCTTGCGTGGCTTACTTGTCGTGTTGGTGACAAAGCGATAAGGAATACCTTGGGATTGAAGCCAATCGAGAGTTGCCTTTGCGCCGGGGATGAGCCCATCTGCTTCCACAACCGTCCCATCCAGATCGATCAGAAAGCCTTGAGGGAACGGATTCAGTGCCATNNGCGGTCTGTGAGGAGTGAGCAACAAAGAGTTCGGCCCAAATTCGCCGTCAACCTCTGGGCCAAAAATTCTTTCGGCGCGACCTGCGCCGACTTTTCGGACAGCCTCTATGGACAGAGTTCGAAGCAAGCGACTCCAGGAAAAACGGCGCACCTAACGCTGTTCGCTCCAGTGGTTGGTTGGCTGTACTTTTGAGTGTGTTCCCCATAGCCGTCCTCTGATGCCTAAATACACAACAAGTCCAGTTAGCAGGAGTGGAAAGTAAATCAGGACGTAGGTGATAATCCTTGTTGCAATCATCATCATTGAAGGTTCTATCCTTCTCAGAATACCGGGACTTGAGGTAAGAAATGATGCAACAATGATCACGGATTGCACCTGGATTTGATGTCCTATCAGAGCTGCTGCAACGGCCCAAATAACTATGGCGATGAGCATTTTCATGTTCAGCTAACGGCGCGTAATGAGCGACGCGTATGATGATGGTCGATTAGAAGAATGGCCCACGCTTAGCGTTCGCTCCAGTGATTAGATGACATGGAAGTAAGGAGGTGAGAGAGGCAAGCTCATCTTCTTATGACAACAAGATCCATAACACATCAGCAGCAGCAACGCAGTGAGCCCGTGGAGACATGGGAGAAGAGTAGCATTCCTAAAGCGCTCATCAAGCTTGGCATCGACATCCACACCCAGTGGCTGGTGGTCGTGGCCCAGCATGATCATTCCTCACCAAGACCTCCACAGCGTTTCCTTCGGGAAGAGTTCATTGTTTGGGTGGAGAGGCTTGTACTCCAAGGACACTCGGTCCATGCCGTCTACGAAGCCTGTGGCTTCGGCTTTGGTCTCTGCCGTAAACTTAACTCTCTGGGAGCTCACTGCATGGTCCTCTCCCCTCAGAAGCTCGATGAGGGCAACACCCGCATCAAAACCGATGGACGGGATGCTCGCACCCTCTGCCTGCGACTCGACAGGTATCTGCAGGGTAACCCTCATGCCTTGGCTGTCATCCGTATTCCCAGGGAGGAGGAAGAACAACTCAGGAACCAGAGCCGTCAGCGCGATGCCTTGGTGCGTCATCGCTCCAGACTCCAAGCTCAGGGTCGCTCTCTCTTGGTAAGCTTCGATTTGCCTGCACCCTCCAACTGGTGGAAGCCTCAGACTTGGGGACGCCTTCAAAAGCATCTCCCTGCCTGGATCATCCCGCAGTTGGAACTCACTCGTCCAGTCCTCCTCACCCTCGAGGCCCAGATCTCTACCCTCACTGGTGAACTCGAAGTGTGCGCTCCTGAGAAGATCCCCAGCGGAGTGGGTAAACTCACTAGCGTTTCTATCGGAAGGGAGATCTGTGACTGGACTCGCTTCCAGAACCGCAGGCAGGTTGCCAGCTACACAGGCCTTTGCCCCGGAGAGTACAGCAGTGGTAATAAGAGGGTTCAGGGGAGTGTCACCAAGCATGGCAACCCAAGGCTGCGNNCTGCGTAAGAAGGCCATCGTGGCCGTTGCCCGTCAGCTCGCGGTGGACTTCTGGAGACTCCAGACAGGCCAAACAACCCCAGAGCGTCTCCATCTCAAACTCAATCCCCATGATGCTCTAATCTAATCACCATTTTGAACCCTTTGGGACGTGGTACGCGTTCGTAGCCTAACCTGCTCCAGATTTCTCATTGCGAGCGTTGTATTAGTTTGAACCGTGCCTCACGTTCCGCTTCCACCGACTTGTATAAGTCACATTGTGCTATCCTTCCCTCTCAAGGGAATCCATCTGATACGCACGGATAGGAGTATAGACGTTGGTAACTATCCCAACGATCTTTTGAAGCGGGAACGTTCTTAAAGATTTAGCTTCTCCCCTCACCCTCATCATTCCATGCATTAGCAATACCACTCCCTTCCACCTTCATTACTTTACCAGTTGACACTTCTCATAGGGGTTAGGCATAATTATATTATATATTTGGCGGGGAGCTCATTAGAAAAAATATGACGGCAACCATAGAAATCACTCCTGTGATAATACTTGCAAGAATGCTATGCCGCTCCCATGTGCGGTCACGAGGAAATGCCAAGAGAAGCGCAATGCCTAAAATGCTCTCGCTTAGAGTGAACCCCGGGAATGTACCAGCACCTATAGCATGAAGCAGCTTTGTTAGATAAAACATTTGCGATATAACTAGGAGTAAAGCAGGGAACAATAAGAATATCCAAATCGGAACTATCCATCGCGAGCGCCGAAAGACGAAGCATGCAATCGCTCCAGAAAAAAGTAGAGCTGTGAGATATGGCCACATCATCCAGGCCAGAACCAAATTGTCCTGAATAGAGTGAATGCTCATATAGAATTGCCTAACGTATGGAACTGAGCGACACCATGCACGATCTACCCAAGCAAACCGGCAGACCTAATGGTGTTCGCTCCAGTGAGTGGTTAGACCTTTTTTGCATTTGAAAGTTTAGCCTCCAAATCATCAATTCTCTTTTCAAGTCGGGCTACTTCATTCTGTGTCGAGGTAGCAACAAATAAAAATGCCATAGGTAAAAAAAAGAATGCCGGATATGCAGCCTGCATTGTTATCCCTAATCTTGGAAACATGCCTATAAGCACCACGATACCACAGGGAAATAATGAAAAGAAAAATGGCATGTAAAACTGCATGCTTCTTAGTACTTTTGGTGGTCCAAAGGAAGGGGTATAATTAAGCATAGATGGTTTTTTGGTGGTCTAACGTCTGGAACTGAGCGACGCGTATGATGGCTCNNGTTCGCTCCAGTGATTGGTTGGGCACATTTCTTATCTCAGCTTGAGGCTTAATACTAATTTTTTAAAATCAGGAAGATAGTGCTTATACATAGCCTCAGTGTCTGTTACTAGCACTATTACGTGGCAATCCCGTCTGATAATGTAAAAGCATGTAATTTCGTAGTGTATATAATCCGAATAGTATTGATAGATACCTATTTTCCCAAGCTTTCGACTGATGCTCCCGATCTTTCGTAATTTTATATTCGGATCAGTATGAGTTTGATAATCTTCCAAATAATTTCTTGCCTGTTTGGAATCGCTTATATGCTCTAATAGTTGATATCGACTTAGAGAGATGCTAGCACTATCGGGATTCGATGTTGGCGCCAGACCATAGTCGTTCTCAAAGCCCTCTCTAGGGCCTGTAGCATAGATACTCCATCCATTGGGAATATTGAAGCTCATTTGCTCTACGCCCTTACGAGGCAAGGGTAAATCCTTTCGCGCACTAGGTATAGGTTCGGTTTGCTTGGTGGAGTTATATGTAATTGCTGTGCAGCCTGTCAAAATAAGGACTAGCACCGTCAAAACTAAATGTGCTTTCATATGCAGCAGCGTCAGTGCCTAACGTATTTTAGAATGAC
>PLEU01000019.1:3357-3720 GCA_003136515.1 Spartobacteria bacterium | reverse complement strand
CCGGTGAGTGTGAGTGTGCTTTCAACAAATGCCACAATTTCGAACAATGTGATCATGCTGACTGGAATTGGCAAAGTGGTGCTTGCAGCCAATCAAGCTGGAAACAGCAACTTCACGGCAGCATCTCAGGTGACGANNGGGAATGCCCCCTTCAGCGTGACGCCACCTACGGGGGGTGCATCAGGTAAACCAGTGGTACTTTCGATCCTCTCTGGTCCCGCAACCATAACGAACGATGTTGTTACCATTACTGGTGCAGGCACAGTTGTTGTGAAGGCTGCCCAAGCGGGAAATGCAGATTATGCTGCTGCTAGCCCGGTTACGACGAGTTTCGATGTAGCTCAGGCCACTCAAAGCATAGGA
>PLEU01000019.1:3003-3297 GCA_003136515.1 Spartobacteria bacterium | reverse complement strand
GTCACTACGAATTTCCCTGTAGAGCAAGCCACCCAAACCATCGCACCCTTTACGGGGATCACGAACATAGCCTACAGCACGAGTCCTGTGACCATCACGCTCCCGACGGCAAATTCGGGACTGCCTGTGAGTCTCATTGTGAGCGGTGCTGCGACCAATAACGGCAACATATTGACCCTACTTGGAGCTGGGACGGTGACCTTGACGGCGAACCAGGCTGGCAACAGCAACTATCTTGCGGCAGCCACCGAGATCACGAATTTTGTGGTGACTCAGGCCACTCAAAGCATAGGA
>PLEU01000019.1:0-2968 GCA_003136515.1 Spartobacteria bacterium | reverse complement strand
GTCACTACGAATTTCCCTGTAGAACAAGCCACCCAAACCATCGCACCCTTTACGGGGATTCCCGCGCAAAAATTCACTAAAAATTCCTCTCTCGCCGTTACAACTCCGGCAGGGGGTGCATCCGGCGAACCCGTGGTGCTGACAGTTTCCACCGACGCAACAATCATGAGCGAAGGATCAAACAATCTGATCACTTTTACACACAAGGGTGTGGTAACACTCACGGCAACCCAGATTGGTAACAGCAATTATCTGGCGGCTACGCCGGTTAGTACAAACCTACTGGTTGGCTTGCTTCCCCAGAGCATCACCTTTTCGGTAATTGTTACTAACAATGAGATCCCTTACTCTCCGGTGTCATTCACTATAGCCAAGGCGAGTTCGGGACTCCCTGTTATAATCAGCGTTACTTCCGGGCCTGCAAAGGTTTCAGCAGGAAAACTACTCCTGCTTGGGGTTGGCCCCATCACTCTCACCGCGAATCAATCTGGAAATGGTGTCTATGCGCCAGCTTCCCAAGTTTCTTTGAATTTCACCGTTATTCGGGCTGCTCAGTCCCTTCACGGCTTCTTTGCCAACAAAAATCTCGAATTCAGGACTACCCCTCTTACCATCGCCATTCCAACTGCAACTTCCAAATCAGAGGTTACTATGAGCGTGTCCGGACCAGCGACGCTCTCGACGTTGAAGGGAAACAAGTTCATCAAACTTACTCTGACTGGGACAGGCACGGTATTTCTGACGGCCACCCAGTCAGGCACTACACTTTACCAGCCTGTCTCCCAAACTGCCACGATCAACGTCCAATAAATGATTATAAATGGAAAAAGAGTGAAACCCTTCATTGCTTCCGTTATGAGATGGGAGATGATGGGCTAAATGTTTGATGCCGATGAATAACTTGTATCTTCATAAGAGATCAAAGAGGTCAGAAACTACCAGGCGATGGAGTTTCTGTTCCGCCAGTATCTTACTGGCACTTTTACTACTTCAGTCTCCTAATGCAGAAGCTGCATCGCCTTTTATCACACTCGATGATCCTTTTTCCAGCACCTCTGCCGCAGCTCCGACACAGCTGGTGGGAGTTTCGGGAACGAACAGCGTTGGCACCTACGCTGATACAAATGGCAATCCAAATTCCTTTCTGGTCAATGGCTTTGGTTACACCATTCTTAGTGACCCTCTGAGTAGCTCAAACGGCACGACTGTGACCGGTATCTCTGGTGGCACTGCATATGGCACCTATCTCGATACCAATAGTACCTCTCATGGATTTCTGAGTGATGGGGTGAACTACACGACCCTAGACGAGACNNTTTTCTTACTGTAGATGATACCAATGCCGTTCTTGGTGAATCCACAGTGGTGGGTGTATCCGGCGGCACTATCGTGGGAATCTATAACAACACCCTCGGCAATACATACGGTTTTGTCACCTCCGATGGAGTCAACTTCACGGATATTTATGGACCGGAAGGAACAAATGACGGGGTTAATTCAATCACTGGTATCTCGGGCACAAGCATTGCCGGTACTTACATAGACACCAACACTGGGAACACTTTTGGTTTTCTAACCACGGACGATGTCACCTATACTCCGATTCCCGGGCCGTCAGGAACCAATGTTATACTCACCTCCATAACAGGAGTCGCAGGGAGCAATGTTGTTGGAAATTACACGGATACCATTTCCGGTAATACCTACGGATTTATCACTTCCGATGGGGTGAACTATACTATTCTGGATGATACCAATGATCCCATAGCCATGGAAGGTACGACGATTGTCAATGGAATATCTGGGAATACAGTCTTCGGTAGTTTCACGGGAACAGATGGCAATGTCTATTATTTCAACTATGATATTCCAAGTACCACGTATACCACCTTCAACGGTCCTCCTGATTGGACAATGTCCATTGGTATTTCCGGATCTAGCTCTGCCGGATCTTATCAGGATATTTATGGGAACTTGAACTCGTATTTCTTCAACGGCACAAGCTACGTAACAGTCAACGACCCCAATGCAACTCCCAATACAACCACGATCGCAGCACTTTCTGGAAGCAAGGTCGCAGGAACTTATTCTGATTCCAATTCGGGTTATACCTATGGGTTTCTGTATAGCGGGAGTCAATTTACTCCAATATATGGCCCACAGGGGAGCAATGCCTTTAATAATGGAGGAGGATTCAGTGTTGCTGGCATCTCTGGAAGTACAGTGTTTGGAACCTATACCGATACCAATTCTGGGAATACCTACGGATCTAAGTATGTGATTGGAACGGGTTACGGCACGCCCGTTTATGGGCCGCTGGGAACCAATGGAGGACTTCTCTCCATTAATGGAATCTCCGGCAATAGCATTGTGGGAACCTATGCGGATCCGAGTTCCGGTAATAGCTATGGATTCCTCTCAGCAAATGCGGGAGCGAGTTATTCAATCATCCCAGGCCCCTTGGGAACCAATGGTAGTGGGATTACATCCATTGTTGGAGTATCCGGAACAACGGTGGTTGGAAACTTCAGCGACTTCAATAATCTCAACCATGGGTTCGTACTGATCGGCACAAATTACTACATTGTCGATTTCCCAGATGCTCAACCGGGTGGGACGACACTCACAGGGGTGTCGAGTAACAACTACAGCGGCACCTATGTTGATAATTTTGGTTTGACGCATGGTTTCCTAATTGAGCCGACAGGCCAAATCATTAGCTTTCCGCAAGTGCCCTCTCAGGGATTTGGAACTCCCTACACACTGGGAGCTACTGACTCCAACATAGATGGACAACCCATTAACTATACTGTTACTGGTCCAGCCACGCTTTCAAACGGTATCCTGACTTTCACGGGGTTGGGGACTGTGAAGGTGGTCGCAAATCAACCCGGGAACATCTATTATTATGCGGCTTCCCCAGTTACGAATTCGTTCACGGTGGTGCCAGGCAACCAGAGTATCACCT
>PLEU01000173.1 GCA_003136515.1 Spartobacteria bacterium | reverse complement strand
GTGACATACTTCACCGGAGACCGTATTGAACTCTCATGGAAGAGCTTCATGTTCAGTCCGGAGCGATCATTGCCCTGCGGTTGTTCGACATCGCCTATTCCATTGATCTTCAGAAGGCGGAGCGTCTCTGGGCAGAACGTACCGGCAGCAGCACAAGCCGTAGTCGTCTGAACACCGCGCCCTCGAAAGCGGTGGCCTTTGACGTTCCCCCCGTATTGCTGACACTCGATCCGGTTACGGTTCATGTTTCCGGGATTGATATTGTCGCCTGCGCCACGGCGCGGCTTTATGATTTTGGTGTGGTTGCCTTTTCGCTGCGTCTTCCCGCAAATTCGCTGGCCTGGTCGGACTTTTCAGCATTTGCAAATGCACTGGACCGGGTAATCGGGCCCAATGTCGAAACAGAAATCTGGAAGTCCCTGCACAGGAAAATAGAAGGATCACTGGCACCAGCCTTGACACGACCCAATTCATCGATCCTGCAGGAGGATCATCTCATTGCCGTTGTCCAGAAATGGAATGAACCTGTCAAGGCTGCCGATCTTTTTGATCGGATTGATCTGGTGCCACTGCTATCCGGGGAACAACGCTCGCTTTCCGAGGGAGCGAAGCGCGATCTGCTGCGCCAGCGTTTCTCCTATTACGAGGACGATCTTGTCGTCCTAACATGGGATCGCGCCTTTCTCTACGAACCCCGCAGCGAGTCCGATGTTGCCGATATTCTTGAAGTGGCGAATGCCCAGTTGCTCGAACTGCGTTATTACGATGAGTTGCTCGATGACGAACTGCCCAGAATGTACGATCTCGTTGAGCAGACACGGCGCGCTACAAACCTGCTGGCCCCTCGCCGTTTTGCCGATCTGGCAAGAAAACTCTATACCCTTGTGGCTGAAGTGACCGAACTCACGGAAAAGGCTGATAATGTTCTTCAGGTCACCGAAGATGTGTATCTCGCCAGAATCTACATGGCGGCCCTAGTACTCTTCCGCGTACCGACGGTAAGTGCGGCCGTGGATCGAAAAATCTCCATCGTCAGGGATACCTATGCGGCCCTCTATGAGGAAGCCTCTGGAGCCCGGGGAGAGTTGCTGGAAATCGCCGTTGTCCTGCTCATCATCATCGAGATCGTGGTGGCGCTCCTGCACCACACCCTTTAGTTTTAGAATGCCAGTTCGGCCTTGGCTTACGCGTGCTGTGGTTTCGGAGTATTAGTATAGTTCCACGCGACCGATTCTCCATTGGATAAAGTGTTATCTTGAGGCTTTATCTCAATCATTCCAAGCCCAGCATAGGTGCCCATATTAGGCCCCTTCCACCAGTTACCACAAACAGCGCCTCCTGTGATACAGGGGACACTCTCTAGCTGGAGCTTCTCATTCACATGAAGATGCCCCTGCAGGATTAGTATCAACGGGCGATCACGCAGTTTTTCCATCACAACATTGGCGTTGAGTACGCGCAGTCTCCCTGGCGTGGCACCCACTAGGGAGCCCAAACCATATTCCAAAGAGGTTTTGAATGGAATGTGCGTGCAGAGAATGATCGGCTGGTTTTTAGGAATTCCTTTCAGTTCGCCATCAAGCCAAAGAAGTTGTGCTTCATCGATCCATCCGCGATACGGGTTGATCCCTCCGACAATTTGCACGGAATCCAACATGAGAAAGCGATAACCTTTGAATTCGAAGGAGCGATATGTCTGCTCCAATCCAAACTGATTTTTGAACCGCAATCTGGGATCATTTGTAGAGGGGGAACCGTCTCGAGCCAGAGGCTCAAACATATCGTGATTGCCAATAAGTGGCTCCAACCGCTGGTTGATTTTTTTTAGGAAGGCGTCCGCTAATTTCCAACGATATTCCATCACTCTTCCCGGTTGGTAGAAACCACCATCCACAAAATCACCACCACCAATGATGATGTCGGGTTTCAGGGTATTCATCAGGATGGCTGTCTGGTTCAGCCATGCGGGTGCGTCATACTGCAGCATGGCATGACAATCCGTCAGAAACCCCAAACGCAACGGCTGCAATTCCTGCGGAAGATTCACCCCACGAAGAACTGATGGCACAAGGAGTTGCGTTGCGGCAAAGGCTCCCAGCCCCGCTACAAATCCACGCCGAGTTATATGTGTGTTTCCCGACAAACTACTAAGCTCNNACTAAGCTCCAAGCCCGAGCCAGAATGAGGGCTTCTGTTTGGGAGCGCGACTGTCGGTGGAGAGGGAAGATTCAAGCCAACCTGCCAATCGCACAAAAGGAAGGCCGATCAAGAGATAAATTGCCGCTATAAGAAGCCCTGTGCCGAAATAGTCGAAGGTCTGGGTGGCGATCCTATTGTAGGCTCCCGTCAGATCAATGAGTGTAACCGCAGAGACGAGGGAGGAATCCTTTAACAGGGAGATAAAGTCATTAGTTACGGGTGGGAGTACCAGTCTGAACGCCTGCGGGATCACAACAAAACGAAGCCCCTGTCGATGCGTCATGCCAAGTGCCCGTGCCGCCTCCATCTGTCCCTTGGGTATTGCAAGCAGTCCGGCGCGATAATTTTCCGCCTCATAGGCAGCATAATTGAGTCCTAAGCCAAGCATTCCTGCTAGGAAGGGTGCTAGCTTGATCCCTATGTTTGGCAGACCATAAAAGATGATCAGGAGTTGGATCAGAAGTGGAGTACCACGCACCAGTTCAATATAAAGAGTTGCAAACCAACTCAAGGGAAACGGCGCATAGACCCTCATCAGGGCAAGGAGGAACCCGAGAGCAATGGCCAGCACCATACTGAGGAGAGAGATTTCCAGTGTGAGGATACAGCCCTGCAAAATGACGTGCCAGAAAACAAGATACCTCTTGAGATGGGCGATGATGCCTCCTTCAATTTCAAACTGGGAGGCAAAGGCTTTATATTCCGTATCGGGAAGTGATGGTTCCTCCATCTGCTTGCAAGCCGCAGCCATCGTCGGAGTCCAAAGCCCCCATCGGGAGAGGATGTCACGGAGTTCACCGCTCTCAACCATTTCCTGCAAAGCAACGTTAATCTGTTGCACCAGTTCGGGATGACTCCGTGAAACGGCGATTCCGTAGGAGATCTTACCAAAGGGAGGCCCGGTAAATTCTAATTCGGGATTCGGCCCCGCATAATACTTTGCAATCGGAAAGTCGAGCAGCACACCGTAGAGGCGGCCATTTGCGACATCGTTGTAGGCGTTGATCTCCTCTGTGTAGCTCTTGGGGATAACATTGGGGGTCTCATCCAGCATTTTCAACGCGGCAGTCTGTCCCAGCGTCCCAACCTTGCGCCCCGAAAGCTCCACAAGAGAAGTCACAGGTGGCGTGCCTTTTGCCACCACCAGCTGCTCGAAGGTGATGTAGTAGGGGGCGCTGAAGAGTACCTCCTGAGCTTTGTCCGAAGTGATCTCGATTCCGCAGATGACACAGTCGTAAAGCCCCCTTCCTAGACCAGGTATCAAACCGTCCCAGCTGTTTTGAACGAACTTTGGTTCGCGGCCCATATGATGGGCGATGCCCATAAGGATTTCATACTCAAATCCTGTGAGCCTGTTGTTCTTGTCGTAGAAGGCAAAGGGGGCATTGCTATCGACAGCGGCAGCCCATCGAAGGGCTGGTTGATTAGTGCCATTTTCATTCCTTGTATCCGAGGAGGAAGAATCGTCCGCCTTCGCGCTAAGAAATGGAAAAAGAACCGTTAATACGAAGAGGAACAAGCGTGCATTCATGAGACAAAACGGTGCAGAAATTTGCGGGTTCTCTCATCTTTGGGATGAGTGAATATTTCGTCTTCATCGGAGATTTCCACCACCTCCCCCTGCTCCATGTAGATGATGTAGTCGGAAGCCTCGCGGGCAAAGCGGATCTCGTGGGTCACGACGATCTGTGTCATTCCCTCGGTGTCGAGCGCCTTCATAACGGAAAGCACCTCATCGACAAGCATCGGGTCCAGTGCCGAGGTCGGTTCGTCGTAGAGCATCACCTTCGGATTCATTGCTAGCGCTCGGGCGATGGCAGCACGCTGCTGCTGNNCCGGTCGTCGGTTCGTCGAGCAACAGCAGGCGCGGCTCTTGGGCGATCGCGCGCGCGACGAAGGCGCGTTGCTGCTGACCGCCGGAGAGTTGCGATGGAAAACGTTTCGCGAATCCAGCAAGGCCGACTTTATCAAGCAACCGCAGCCCGTTTTCTTCGGCAACTTCGCGTGGCTCCTCCTTCACCACCAATGGAGCAAGGGTGATATTCTCAAGAATCGTTTTATTGGGGAAAAGATTGAACTGCTGAAATACCATGCCGACTCGCTGCCGAAGCTCATGCGCAAGATGATGAAAATTGCGGTGAAGCCCGCGCTCCCCTTCCGAACGCTTCAATGAAACCCCCGCGATGGCAATTTCTCCCGAATCCAGTGTTTCCAAGGCATTCAGACAACGAAGCAATGTCGATTTCCCGCAACCACTCGGGCCGATAATGGAAACAAGGTCCCCTTCTTCAACATCAAAACCGACCCCCTTCAGGATGGCGACATCTCCGAAACTTTTACGCAGCTCACTGACATGCACGATTGGTTGCTCCGGATCAGGCATCTCCTGAGGTTATGGACAGGTGCCACAAAAAACCAGAACAACGCGGACACCCCGCATGTTACAATATTGTCACACGGGCACTTAACGTCCCCCCACGATTATGATACTCACCCCGGCCAATATCAAAAGGCCTCCGCAGAATGTCATCACATTCAACTCCATCTGACGGAAGAAAATCCATGAAAACATGACAACAAAGATCGGATACGAGATTTCGATGAGAGCCACCAAACTTGGGTTTTTTGCACCCATCGCGGCATAAGTCAGATAGGCGCCGATGGCGGAGCCAGTCACCGAGAAGATAAACCACCCCATCTCCGAGCGGCTTATATCCTCAAGACGCAGACCTGCATGCTGTTTGTCCGAACAAAGCAGCGCAATGGAAGCTCCGAGAAAACCGCAAAGGGAGTAACCGAGCAGAAAAATCAGGGGGTTGAGCCCCTTTTTGAGCAGAGGACCGCACGATGCATAGCTAACGCCCCAGCAGAGGGAGGCAAAGAGAGAATAGAAAATCCACATTGCAGGTGCGAAGAGGGAGTTGCTTTTCCCATCAAAACAGTTCGAATTGTATTCGTCGATCCCCCAATCCAGATGTTTGCCTTGACTCTGTTGGACTTGCAGTGATGCCGCACATCGTTCATGGCTTGAAAAACAATGGGTGTAGAAATCGAAAGAAAATTCCTTATTTCCAGTGATCTATGGCGTCGTGGGGCAATCGGCGTACCGTATGCCCAAGGATACATTACTCAGGGGACGAGACGCACCGTGAGAATCCGGATCGCGGGGGATGAAGCCTTCCTCACAATTAAAGGGCCCGTTAGCGGTATCTCCCGCGCTGAGTTTGAATATCCCATTCCGTTGGAAGATGCGCGGCATCTTTTGAAACTGTGCGAAGGGCCGATCATTCAAAAGCATCGCTTCGCCATTCTACATCAAGGACACTGCTGGGAAGTGGATGAATTCGAGGGCGCCAACTCAGGACTCATCGTGGCGGAGATTGAATTAAAGAATCCAGAGGAAACGGTTCCTCACCCCGACTGGCTTGGGAAGGAAGTCACGGGCGATCCGCGATATTATAATTCCAACCTCACGAACCACCCTTACTCCCAGTGGCGTGACGATCCTGCCTGAAGTATCCTGTAATTTGGGAAAAAACTCCTACCTCCCATGTCTTCAAAAAAAACCAAAAAAGCACCCAGGCTTTACCTGCGACGTGGCGAGAAGATCAGCAAGGGATTGAGAACCATCGTGAAGCTGCAACTGGAGGCGGCAATCGACGAGCTGGATGGCAATAACGTTTCTCCCGGCCCAGTGCACAACGCTAGAACTTATATTAAAAAAGTCGGCTCCATCATACAGCTCGCCGCACCCGCTCTCGGACAAGTTCGGCGTGAACACCTTCTGGAACTTCTGCATGAAGCCTCCTCGCGCCTTGGTCCGCTACGCGATTCGGAGGTTCAGGTGCTGAGTCTGGATGTGGCACTTGAAGCCGCAGGACTTCCGGCGGAACAGTTTTCATCACTCCGAAGCGGACTGGCCGATATCGCAAAACAAAGACGGAGCAATGACTGGCGACAGGTGCCTCGCATCATGGGATTTTTGGAGAAGGCCTTGAAAACCGTCCCAGAATGGCCACTGGATGGGCTTGGAGGAAAGGACATCCGCAGACGTATTCGACGCACCTACCGCCGAGGCCGGACCACCCTCGATCTTTGTCTTGAAAGGCCCGAGCCGGTGCTTTTTCACAACTGGCGCCGATTGGTGAAACAACTTGGGTATCAAATACGGATTACCCAGCGGTTCTGGCCTGATTCTGCAGAAGCACTCATCTTAAGCATCAACAAAATCGGAGAACTCGCCGGACAGGAGCATGACTACTCCCTTCTTGTTCAGACAATGAAGCACGGGCCGAAAAACCGTACATCCGAGGAAGCAATTGCCCTCATCGATGGATTGATACCGACTCTCCACAGAAAGGCCGTGGAGGAAGGAAAACGTCTGTACGAGGCCAAGCCAAAGATTTTTGTCGAGACCCTAGACCTCTGAAGCCAGATCAGGGGTCAAGCTCAACTACGCAGAACCAATCAATATTCCGGTAATAAAAACAAGTACTCCCCCCACGACGACTTGGAACGTGGCGGCCAAGAGCGGTGTATCCATGTAGCGGTGGCGGATCCATGAGATGATCGAGAGTTCAACTGCCACGACAGCGACTGCAACACTCATCGCGACCATGAATCCTGGGATCAAAAAGGGGAGTGTGTGCCCGATTCCGCCTAGCGTTGTCATCAATCCGCAAATACTCCCACGGACATAGGGATGACCACGTCCGCTGATTTTTCCGTCATCTGAAAGCGCCTCTGCAAACCCCATGCTGATCCCAGCTCCAATAGATGCAGCCATGCCGACCAGAAACGCGTCGTGGCTGTTGTGTGTAGCGAAGGCCGCCGCAAAGACGGGCGCCAGTGTAGAAACCGAACCATCCATCAGACCGGCAAGTCCCGGCTGGATATACTGAAGTACGAACATGCGCCGCGCTGTCTCCTTCTCGGCCTTGAGTTTTCCAGAGGCATCCAGTGACTCATGGAATCCAGAAGCCATCGCCTCATGCGAAGCTTCCACCACGGCTAGCTCATTCAGGAGCTTCCTAATAGAGAGATTGGACGTGCGCTTGGCCGCAGTTTCATAAAACTTCTGCGCCTCGTACTCCATCGTCTCCACTTCTTTGCGCACCTGCTCCACAGAGAGAAGACGAGCCAGCCAAAGGGGTTTGCGGGTTATGAACCCCTTCACGTCCTGTCGCCGTATAAAGAGAATATTCGCTCCATACGCAGCTTTGTAACTCTCCATGAGTAGGTGTGCATGCCGGAGTTCCTCGTCGCGCATCATCAGAAGAGTTTTGGCGGTGTCTGGATAGGCATCCTGGAGTCGCCGGGCAAATTCCCCGTAAATGCGGGAGTCATCCTCCTCGGCACCGATCGCGAGGGCCAGAATTTCCTGTTCGCTGAGCGTGTCAAAGTTACGAGACATAGATATAGAAAAGACTGAAATCAGAAAGTTTGATATTGCAATACCTTCCCCGGGAAGCTGATGCGACTCAAAACAGGATGCTTCTCAGATCCGCAGGCAAACGTCCTTCGTAAAGGGCACGTCCTATGATCACTCCTTGCACCCCAGGCACCTTGGAAAGCTGACGCACGTCTTCCGCCCCAGAGACCCCACCACTTGCGATGAGATCGCACGGCACCGCAGCCGCCATCTCCCCCATTGCCTTGAGATTAGGCCCCTGCAACATGCCATCAGTGGCAATGTCGGTATAGATAATTGTCCGAATACCAGTATTCACAGCCATTCGAGCCAGATCGATGGCGGTAAGCTCCATGGTTTCCACCCATCCCTTGACGGCCACCATTCCTTCCTTGGCATCGATGCCTACCGCCAGACGGTCAGCGCCGAAGGTTTCAGCTGCAATGGCGAGAAATCCAGCCTCCGCAGCCTTGGTTCCGATTATGACCCTCCTCACCCCTGTCGCCATCCCCGCTTCGATTGATGCAACATCACGCATCCCCCCTCCGAGTTCACATGGAACGGAGACCGAGGAGGCGATGTCTCGGACAATCTCAAGATTGCGGCTGGTCCCATCGAATGCGGCATCGAGGTCAACAACATGGATCCAGTCAGCTCCAGCCGCCTCCCACTTTTTCGCGATACCCACGGGATCGGAGCTGTAGATCGTCTTGCGGGCCGCTTCACCCCGTTCGAGGCGAACCACCTGCCCATCCATAAGATCAATTGCGGGATAAAGCAGCATGAATGGAAGGGCTAGGAAGAAAGTGACCTTATAAAGTTGCGCAACATCGTGAGTCCGAGCTCCTGGCTTTTCTCGGGATGAAACTGCACAGCACTCAGATTGCTGCGAGTCACACTTGCAGCGAATTCAACTCCATATTTACAAGTTGCCGTGATAATCGATTCATCTGCGGCTACGGGATAGTAGGAGTGAACAAAATAAAAATCCGGGTTTTCTCCCAATCCCCGCATCAGGCGATCGTCCGGCATTCGGATATGGAGTTGGTTCCACCCCATATGGGGGATTTTAAGAGCACCTCCTCTTGTAAAGTGAACAACCTTACCTTCCAGAATACCCAGTCCCGCGACTTCCGGTGACTCCTCGCTCGATTCAAACAGGAGCTGATAGCCAAGGCAAATGCCTAGATAGGGACGATCACTCCGAATCCATTCTCCAATGAAATCCCAGAGACCGGCCTCCTGGAGTTGACGAGCGCAGTCTCCGAAAGATCCCACTCCGGGAACAACCAGAGCGCCGCATGTTCGGGCATCATCCAGACGATGGACAAGCTTGCAGTTCCCCCCTGCGTGCTCAATGGCACGTTTCACACTCCTGAGGTTGCCACTGCCATAATCGACTAAACCAATCTCTGGGAAGCTACCCTGACTCACAGAATCCCCTTCGTGCTGGGAACTCCCTTCACGCGATCATCCTGGGAGACTGCCATGTCAAGAGCACGTCCGAGCGCCTTGAAAATAGCTTCCGCGAGATGATGAGCATCGCGGCCGGTCAGAATGGATACGTGGAGGGTCAGGCCTCCATGCACGCTCAAAGCTCTCAGAAATTCCTCTACAAGTTGGAACGGGAACAGGCCGATTGCTTCCACTCCTCGAGGGGCTTCATAAGATAGATAGGGACGTCCACTGATGTCCACGACAACACGGGCCAAGCTCTCATCCATTGGTACATAGGCGGAACCATAGCGCCGGATTCCTGCCTTGTCCCCGAGCGCCTTGTTTAACGCTGACCCCAGGGCAATCCCCACATCCTCGACCGTNNACCGTATGATGGTAATCAACTTCAATATCTCCTCTGGCATCGATTTTGAGATCAAAGAGTCCATGCTTTGCAAAGAGCGTAAGCATGTGATCGAAAAAAGGGACGCCTGTGTGAACATCGGCATTCCCCTCACCGTCCAAACAGAGCGAGAGCGCGATAATTGTCTCGCTGGTTTTGCGCTCAACGGATGCGGATCGGATAGGAGTGCTCATGGTTTGTGTGCTGCGGCTTCAGCTTTGACGGCAGCATCAAGCTTTTTTCTGAGGGGTAAGATTTCAGCGTTGGTGGACCACTCTTGAGAAGCAAGATCGAGTTGCGTCTTTGCCTCAGACAACTTGTCCTCCGTAATTAGCTCCGAGGCATCGGAGGTTGCTTTCAGGCTGTCGCGCATCGGTTGATCCTGGAGTCTTTTGATACGCTCAGTCTCGGAAGTCACGATCGATTGCAGGGTATCAAGTGCGTCCTTAGTATTGGGAAAGACCGGGAAGAACTTGGTGCCATCTTGGTTGGCCTTGGCGATGGCATCCTTGGCACTCTGGTTTTCACGATCCACCGAGTCTTTGATCGCCTGTGCCTGATCAGCGGGAACAGACGCGATGGCCTGCTGCCGGCGCGCCTCCAAAATGTCAAAGTTATCCAGTGCCGTAGAAAGCTCCTGCTGCAACAACGCCAACTGAGAAAGAGCGAGATCAACCGCGTCCGGCATTACCCTTGAATTGGCATAGGCCGGTTCAAATAATTCGTACTCCTTCAATGAGGATATCACGTCTTTCTTTTGCGCCGACTCCTTCATTTGGATAAATGAAACTTTGGCATTCATCTGGTAGGGATCTGCGGCAATCTCTTCAGCGGTAATCCATGTTCCATCAATTCTCCTATCCCCCTTGCGGACACGATCACGCTCTGATGTCAACCTCCTCAAATCCTCCCGCAACTCGCTAATATGACTTGTGTAAGGATACTGCTTGATGAAGGTAGGTATCTTCTTGTCGATGTATCCATCATAGAATGAAGTGTCGACAACGACAGGTGGTGTTTCACGACTTCCGAGCTCGGCGTAAGCTTTTTCATCATCAGGAGCAGTGATTACCTTGACAATGCTATCTCTTGGAACGGTCTTCTGGTCCTTGATCGTGGGCGTCACGGAGTACTCGATCACCACCGCATTAGTCTGATCATCAATGATATCCCCGTTAATTTCACTCCCGTCTTTGAGAATCAGCGTGTCAGCGAAACCTTTTCCCGAGATGAGAATAAGGCAAGTCATAGAGAGACTCAAAATTTTTGGGGGCTTCATAAAAAAGAAGGAGCGGGGTTGCGGTTCAGTGCTTCCTGTTCAAGCAATCAATGATCTAACTGCTTCAATACAAACTCCAGAAACTTTTTATGAATTTCCACGCGATGCGTCAGGGATTCCTCTGAGGGGGTCTCGAAAGTAAAGGTGCGTTCAGCATGGTGAAAGTAGAGATGCAGCGCTTCGGGGTGACCCTTTAATTGCTTCAGGAGTTGCTGATCAATACGACGCCGTATCAACCCCTTACGGGCCGCGCGCCCCTCAATCCTCCCCCGCGGATCCGGAGACATGGAGGAGGAGAGTCCCTCACGCAAGATCTCCCCCCAAAAGGGACGTGGCAACGATGCCTCGTAGATATAGAAACCCCGGGCGTCGTAATCTTCGTGCAGCATTACGCCGACATCGTAACGTTTCCCTTTCATGAGGGCCAGCTGCGCTCTAATCTGAGGAACCTTTCTGGAGTTAAAACAGCGGTTCAGATCTCGTCCCTCAGCATCGCAGCGTATATTACGTTCCAGCCCCCAAGGATTGAGACAGGGGAAAAGCTGGAGATTCCACCCGGCAAGAGTCGGCAAAAATTGGGTCGCCCATTCGATGAGAGCCTCAACTCCCGCGGGCTCGTCTCCATGAATGCCGGTTGAGATATAGAGGGAAGGGGCATCCAGGGCGTGTTGCTCCCTTTTTGACTCCACTACCATCAGCGGATACCCAGAAGCCTCGCCAAATATTCCGAAATCCAAGAAGGGAATCTCCCTGATGAGACGCTTCCACCGCCTCATGAGAAGCCTGTAATCGCGCACCTGGTCAGGCAGGAATGCGGGGTCAGTTCTGAATTGATCGGGATTCTGTATCAATCGATAAAACGTTTCTCGATTCCATCGTAGGCGTCAATCCTCCGGTCACGGAGGAAAGGCCAATGAGTACGCTGGGTATCCATAAAGCGCCGGTCAAGATCGACGACAAGAACCGTTTCCCGGTCCGCTGGAGCCTCTGCAATGATCGACCCGTCCGGAGCGGCCACAAAGCTCCCGCCCCAGAATTCGATCCCGTCGCCTCCCGCCGGAGATTCGTGACCGATCCTGTTTACCCCGCAGACATAACAGCCGTTGGCCAAGGCATGGGCACGCTGGGCCAGTTGCCAAGCCGCCTTCTGGTTTTCCCCATACTGAGGCTTTTCGGAAGGATGCCATCCGATTGCTGTGGGATAAAAGATCACCTCTGCTCCGCGCAGGGCGGTAAGACGCGCCGCTTCTGGGTACCACTGATCCCAGCAGAT
>PLEU01000111.1 GCA_003136515.1 Spartobacteria bacterium | reverse complement strand
ACTCTCAATCTGGTATCCGCCATTCGCGCTGATCGTCGGGAGCCATCCAGCTATCGCCGCGCTGATCTGCTCGGCCGCCACGAGGATATTCTGGCGCTCCCCCTTGAGCTGGGGGTTGCGTAGCAGGGCCGTATGGATGGAGGCATTGCTGTCGATTTTGCGCGGGTTGTAGGCCAGCTCTCCGGCGACATCGAAGGGGATTTCGATATTTTGAATGTTGGGGTAATCAATGCCGATCGTGGTGACCAGAGTGAAGAGGGCGATCCTCAGATTGTTCTTGGCCTGAATGAGGGGCGGCTGGGCATTGGCAAGCTGTACTTGCGCCTGGAGCACGTTGAAGCGTGGCACAGTGCCGGCATCGTATCGGCTCTGCTGGTCGGTGACCTGGGTTTGGTAAAGGGCCACCTGCTGTTGATTGGCGATGACGAGTGCGCGGTCGAGAATGACTTGGTAGAACTGCTGGATGACCGTGGCAATCGTGGAGTCAATGGTCTGGCGCAACGTGTAGTAGGCAATCTCTTCGGAGAATTTAGCGGCCTTGATATTTGCCGGGGTTCTCCCGCCGTCATAGATAAGCTGGCTTCCCTGAAACTCAATATTCCAGCTTTGGTTATCAACGGAGGGGTTGAACACGCTGTTTAGTTGTGAATTCGCGAATCCCGGCGGACGCTGACCATTCACGAGGCTGTTCTGCTGCCACTTGTAGCTGGTTGGGGAGACCACCCCGATCTGAGGCAGAAGTCCCGCCCGGACGGTGATGTAATTTCCNNTTCTTTTGCAGTGCCAGCTGGACGGCATCATTGATGGTCAGCTTGCGGGCATTCTTGGCGATGACGCCCGGAATCACGCCTTGTCCCGCCTTGGCGAGCGCCTCTGCGGTCAGGGGAATATCACCCACTTTGTCTTTAAGTCCGAAGCCGTTCGTGCCGGTGGTCGGCATCGAGATAGGCCCTCCTGTCGAGGTTGGGAGAGGAGCGGGGAGTGAGCCCGGAGTGATCGCATTAGTGATCGGTGCGGCGGTTGGAAGCGCTGGTGCCGTGATGGAAGGAAGATTCGTAAAAGCGTTGGTTCCCGCATTGAGACCCTGTGGAGCGGAGGGGGGATTGGAGGCCAGGGAGGGAACCACTGAGAGACCTGAAGGAGATTGATCGAGAGTGGTGGGTTGATTGGTTGCCAGAATAGAGCCGTTGGTGTTGGTCTGTGCCGCCGCGCTGACTGAGAGACCCGACTGCGACTCATCGTTGGAATTACTCTGGCCAAAGAGCGAGGAGAAACTTGGTGTTCCCAGAAACGCGAGAGCCACTGCTAGAACCGTGGCAGCGATGACAGCCGGGCGACGAGGCTTGTAAATGTTCATGTGTTGTAAATGGTCATCGGTAGCAGAAAATCATTTCTGGCAGGAAATGCAGTATTCGTTGATTTTTTTGTAAATGTCCAACCAAGCACGCTGTTCTCCGGGTTCCAGGCGTTCCATGACTTTTTCCAGATTAGTGACCATTTCCAGACGCACTCCCTCCACGAGGCGGGTGCCCTTGTTGGTTGCCGTGACCGTGACCCGGCGTCGGTCATCCACTTCGTGGGAACGCCGGACATAGCCGAGCTTTTCAAGCCGTTGCACGAGGCCGGTTGCCGCAGGGGTGCTGTGCCCCATGAGTTCGGCAATCCGGGTCATGCCGGTTGCGCCGGAAGAGCAGAGATGACCAAGGAGGAAAAACTGAGGGAAAGAGATGCTTTCTCGGGAGAGTTCTCCCATGAGGTTTGCCATGAAGCGCCGCTGCATCACCATGATGATGGAGGCGAGTGAGTTAATTTCTTCGGTATCGAGAGGTATGGATGAGTTTGTCATAAAGTAGATGAATCTTTAATGCGGTTAACAAAAGAAGATAGTGCATAATCGGCACCTGCGAGTCAATACGTTCTGCGATCACATTATTGCTGGACGATCTGGCCGACGGAGGGGTGGCCGCTTTGAACATCGGCAATGAAATAGGAATTTTCAGTTTCAGCAGATTTCAGCTGGATCGTTCCCCCAGTGGCTCCCGTGACGAAGAGATTGCGACCCGGTGGAACGGAGACCCCCGGCTCAAGTTCAATGAGCACATAGCTACCATCATCGGCGACTGTCCGGATGGTTCCAACATTCTGAACGGCCTGTGCGCGCGGCGGGGACTGGGAATGATGGGAGAAGGGAAGTCCGAATGAAAAAAAAGGGAAAAGATTCCGGGAGGAATGAGGCGGTGGAGAGGGCGTTTCGCCTTCAGGCGATTGGCTGTTTTGTGAATGCTGTTTTTTGGGCTCCCGGGGTGTCTTGTCGGTGTGATGCGGCATCAACGCACAACCAGTCTGGAAGCATGCCAAAATTACCAGAGTGAGAGTGAGGGTTTGGCGTTTTGTCATGTGCTGAACCCTTCTTGCGCCCGGGATAGCAAAAAATCAATGCCCGCCCTCAAGGGATATTCGGAAGATTGTTCTACGGAGTTCGGAAGTTTGGGAGGTTTTGCCCTCAGGCTTTCTCCGCGGTGTAGAGAGAGACCGTGCCGAGTGAGAGGGGATGTGCTTTGGCGTCGCGGAATCCAGACTGCTCAATGAGGTTCGTCATCGCAGACCCGAAGGGAAAGTGTTCAATCGAACCGCCGAGATATTCATAGGCATCCTTGCGACCCGTTGCCAAACCGGCGACAAGGGGAAGCACATGGTGGAGGTAGGCGCGGTAGAGAGGACGGATCACGGGAAGGGTCGGGAGGGAAAAATCGAGGATCAGGAGATGGCCTCCCGGTTTGAGAACACGGGACATTTCGGAGAGCCCCCGCTCCCATGAGGCCATATTCCGAAGCCCGAAGGCCGCCGTGACGACGTCGAAAGATTCTCCGGCGAAGGGAAGGTGGAGACCATCGGCCTCCACAAGCTCGGTCAGTCCCTGCCGTTGCGCCACCTCGAGCATGGGGCGGCAGAAATCGGCCCCTACGATTCGCGTGCGCGGAGAAGCCTTCCTGATCGCAAGGGCCAGATCACCACTGCCGGTGGCGACATCCAGAAGGCTGCCGGGATTCCACGGCAAGACGCAGCGCACCGCAGCAGCCCGCCAGAGCAGATCAAGACCGCCGCTCAGAATATGGTTGACCAGGACATAACGGCCCGCAATGGCGGAAAAGAGATCCCTGACATATTCGGGTTTATCCATGGTGAGAAAAGTTAGTTGTGTGATCTCCAGAAGTGCGAATGTCTTGGGGGGTGAACATCAAAAAAGGCCCGTGATCTCGCTGAAAATAGTGCTCACGAGAGGACTCGAACCTCCACGGGTCTCCCCATACGCTCCTGAGGCGTACGCGTCTGCCAATTCCGCCACGTGAGCATGAAGGGTAAAAACTATCCTTCTTGGAACAAAAGTAAACACTCAAGGTAAACAGACAAATGGGCTTTTTGCTCGATTAAAGAGAAATTCCGCTGGCGTGGGCTCCACTCCCATGCCATGAAGAAGTTTCACCACAAACCCTATGACCAAACAAACCCTAGCTATTTTAACCCTTCTCCTTACCGCAGGAATCCTGCAGGCACAGGACTCCTCATCCAAGGCAGCGGCTACACCTGATATCAATAAAATGATCTCGGATGCTGTTTCCAAGGGAGGAGCAAGTTCCGGCAGCATCGCACTTAAGGATCCTGTTGCCGTTGTGAACGGCGAGAAGATCTCCCGTGCCGAACTTGAGAAGAACTTCAACGACGCGCTCACCGCCAATGGTGTGCCTGCTAGCAAGCTGACGGCTGACCAGAAGCTTCAGGGATACAATCAGATCCTTGACGGCATGATCATCGAGAAGCTTGTTAACAAGCAGTCGGCCGACATCACTGTTTCCAAGGATGAGGTGGATGCTCAGCTCGCAAAGATCAAAAAGCAGTTCCCTTCGGAGGATGTCTTCGAAAGTGAAATGAAAAAGTCAGGCCTGACGATGGATAAGTTCACAGCAAATCTTAAGCGCTCCATTCGCCAAAACAAGTGGATGCAGGCGCAAGTTCAAGGAAAGGACACAGTGACCGATGCTGAGGCCAAGACATTTTACGACAATAATCCCAAGGAGTTCACGCATCCCGATCTTGTCAGGGCGAGCCATATCCTCTTTGCGGTGCCACCTGATGCCACCCCGGATCAACAGAAGGCCGCCGAAAAGAAAGCCGAGGCTGCCATCGTGCGGGCCAACAAGGGCGAACCTTTCGACCAACTGGCAGCCGAACTATCCGATGAGCCCGGAGCAAAGCAGCGCGGAGGTGATCTTGGTTATTTTCCAAAAGGCAAGATGGTGCAGGCATTCGATGAGGCTGTCTTCTCCCAGCAAGTGGGCACCGTGAGTGCCACTCCGGTAAAAACACAGTTTGGCTATCATGTCATCAAAGTGACCGACAAGAAGCCCGCTGGTACGGCTTCCTTTGACGAGGCCAAGAGTCAGATCGAGGCCTTCCTTCAGGTGCAGAAGCGCAAACAAATTTTCAAGGGGATTATCCAAGATCTGCGCCAGGCAGCAAAAATCGAGGATAATCTGCCTCCAGCTCCTGTACCTGCAGCGGGGCCAGTCGGTACGGCTCCCGCAGGAGCTAATTAATTCCTCCTGATTCCTTTGACCCCGATGGCCGAGTCCAAAAAGTTACCTGTCGGGGTTATTGGCCTTGGAATTATTGGAAGCCGTGTTGCGGCGGCACTGCGCCGCAGCGGCTATCCAGTATCTGTTTGGAACCGCTCGCCGCGTCCCGAGCCGAATTATCTTTCCTCGGCCCGCGAAGTGACAGAGGTGGCGGATGTTCTGCAACTTTTTGTCCGTGACGGGGAGGCTTTGCTACAGGTCGTCGGATCGATGGCACCGGCGCTTAGGAAATCACACATCGTGATGAATCATGCGACGGTAGGGCCTGCAGATACCCTGGAAGCCGCGCGTCTGGTCAACGAATGCGGGGCCTCTTTTCTGGATGCCCCCTTTACCGGCAGTCGTGATGCAGCATCCGATGCCCAGCTTGTTTATTATGTCGGCGGAGATGAATCCGTACTGGAACGTGTCCGTCCCGTGCTGGATGCCTCGGCTAAGGCAATTCTCCCGATGGGACCAGTGGGGGCGGCAACCTATGTCAAACTCGCCACGAACATGATCAGTGCGGCCCAAGTAGAGGTGCTGGCCGAAGCACTAGCCCTGCTTGATCGGGGTGGCGTTCCTCTGCCCCGGCTGGGTGAGGCTTTGGATCAGAATGTCGCGAAATCGGGGGTGATCGATGCCAAGCTTCCGCTGATGCTTTCCGGTGAATTCGACGCGCGTTTTTCGGTCAAGAATATGCTGAAGGATCTACAGATTGTCCTGCGCTCCGTGGATAGCAAGGGGATTGACCTGCCGACCACTTCTGCCACGGCCGGCGCACTCATGGGGGCTGTCCAGGCGGGTTGGGGCGATGATGATTTTTCTTCCCTTGCGCGTCATTATGCTTATCCGGGCAGTGTCAGGGGGGTCATACCGGGGGAAGAAACAGCGGTTTCCTCGGAAGAAAAATCCGCCCCGGCGGATGGGGCTTCCATATCTACCAAACGGGGATTATTCGGTTTATTTGGACGCACCAAATCAGCCGTGTCCTGATGGCCGCTCTCACGGAGCCATATTCGTCTGGAACTTTTGCGGAGCAGCTTACCATTGCAAGAACTGTTGGCGGGGCATTCCGCCTTCAGCGGAGGTTCGTCGTTCGTCTTTCCGGTCGGGATGCTTTTCGCTATCTCAATGGTCAGGTTACCCGTGATCTCTCGCGACTGACTTCGGGCGAGGCTCTCAACGCCTGTCTGCTCACCCCAAAGGGGAAACTTTGCGCGCCGCTGTTGATCCAGACGGAAGGAGGCGATCTCCTCGTGGAGACGGATTCCATGTTGGAGGATTCATTGATGGCTAGGTTGGAGAGGTACATCGTAGCGGATGACGTGACCTTGGCGGTGGAACCTGCCAAGGAAGTCATCCACCTCTTTGGGGACGCGGTTTCCGACAAAGCTTGGCAACAGGTTCCCGGCATCTGTGCAACACGTTTGAATAGTATCGGCCGGGATCTTTTAGTAGAGGGGCTAGCGGAAACGATGCTTCCTTCCCTGCTAGACCCGAGTGTTATTGAGACGTTGCGGGTCGAGCGGGGCATTCCGTTCTGGGGGCGCGAAATTACCGAGGAGACCCTTCCGCCGGAAGTGGGACTTGAACGCACACACATCGATTATGACCGCGGCTGTTATCCGGGTCAGGAAGTCATTTCGCGCTTGAAGAGCATAGGTCGTGTGAACCGGTTACTTCACCTTGTGATCTCCGAACCCGGAGCCCCACTTTGCTCCGGGATGACCATTCAAAAAGACAGAGGAGGACAAATCGGCTTTATCTCCAGTGCTTCACCTCAGTTTGACACAGGTTCCTGGGTGGGGCTAGCACTTCTGCCAAGAGGAGTTGCAACGACCTCAAAGGGATCAGGGATTATTTTTGCCCTCGATCCCTTGACCGGAGAGAAGANNGGCTTCTTCACATAAGCAACAGCCTTCCCATGATTCCCCGCCGAACAAGTAATCACCGGCTCATGAATCTTCGATTCCTTCTTTCAACTCTCATTCTTGCTTCATTATTGCTTTGCGGATGCGCTACCGAGCCACGCACTGCCGGAACTGGCCCCGAGTCGGCAGTGATGCTGATTACTCCCGGTAGCACCACAAAATGGGAGTCCTTCGGAGGGTTAGTAAAGTTCAGCCGGGATAAGAAACCGCTGCGAGTTGTTATTGAGCTGAGGGAGGATGCAGCTCCCGGGACGGTCGAGAATTTCAAGGAACTTATCCGCCGGCACTACTACGACGGGATAAGCTTTCACCGCCTTTTTCCTCACCAGATGGTGCAGACTGGCGATCCAAAAAGCCGACACGGTGAGAGCGACCGCTCCGGAACAGGTGGGCCCGGATATACGATCCCGGCCGAAATCCACCTCAAGATGGACGCCGGGTCGGTAGTCGCCTCCCGTTTGTCGGATGATCTTAATCCCACGCGCGCATCCAACGGCAGCCAGTTTTTCATCTGTATCGAGCCGATGCCTCAACTCAACGGTCAGTACACCGTCTTTGGCAAGGTGACCGAGGGACTTGAAGAACTTGATGCCATCAGTGCGCTTCCAGTTGACAGTAATGATTTTCCAATCGACAAAGTTGTGATCAAATCGATCAGGATTGAGTAAAATCTCACTACCCACTCCAGCAACATGACCCCCCAAGGTAGCGCTGCTAAACCCCTGCCTTTATTATTAATAGGGGTGACACTTGCTATTGGAATTGCTCTTGGCACCACGCTTGGCTTCACATTGAAGTCATCCAACGTCTCAGTTGCTGGAGCAAATGGAACAGTCTCTCAGAATTCTTCCGGAACATCTCCAAAAGGATCTGATGTAGGGGATGCCTCAGCAGGAAGTAACTCAGTAAATAATAGTGCCCTGAGCGCAACAGGTGGTAGCAAAAAGGATTTTGCCGCGCGATTGCATGAGATTATGGCCCTCAATGGTATGAAGCGGTGGAAGGGACTCCTAGATCTCATCGACAAGCTCGATCCGTCCCAAATTCCTGAAGCACTTGCGGACGTGCAGTCATTGCACGGCATGGAGAAGCAGCAGATTGAGAATCAGTTGCTGAGCCACTGGGCTGAGAAGGACCCCAAGGGGGCTCTTGCCTATGCCCAGTCCTTGACAAAAATAGGGGAACGTAATCAGGGCGTCGCCGCCGTACTTGGGGGGTGGGTTCAGAATGATCCAACAGATGCTCTGGCCTGGGTTCAGCAGCTTCCCGCAGGGGCTATGAAAACCGCTGCCATGCAACAGGCCATCATGCAGCTTGCTGAGACCGATCCTAAGGCGGCTGTCCAAATGGCCAACTCTCAAACAGGGAGCAACCGGAACATGCTGCTCCAGATGGCCCTATCGAACTGGGCCAATCAGGACCTTGACGGCGCCGTGAACTATCTCCAGCAGATGCCCGATAGCGCTCAAAAAAATTCCATACTTCAGTCGATGATCTTCACCGCAGCGAATCAAGATCCGAGCCGTGCAGTTGCATTAGTGGGGCAGATGACACCCGGTCCTAGGCAGGATCAGGCCCTCCAGCAGGTAGCAAATCTCTGGGCGAATAGTGATCCCCAGGCGGCACTGGCTTGGGCGAACCAGCAAACCGACGACCATATCAAGGGCGCTATACTGGGGGGTATTGTGAATGGAATGGCTCAGAGTGATCCCCAAGGAGCCCTTGCACTCGCCCAGACTATACCTGCCGGACAGGCTCGGGATCAGGCCACAATGATGGCTATGATTAATTATGCTCAGAATGATCCCCAGGGAGCCCTAGGCTATGCCGTGGCTCTCCCTGCTGGAGAAGCTAAGGACAATGCTATGAGGAATGTCCTAAGTAGTTGGGCGAACAATGATCCCACAGCAGCAATCGCCTGGGCCAAGCAGCAGACAGACCCACATGTTGTCGACTCGATCTGGCCACAACTCATCAATCAAGTTGCACAAAATGATCCGCAGACAGCCGTGGGACTTGTTCAGTCTCTTCCTGAGGGGCAGACACGAAATAATGCCATTAATCAGGTTAGTTTTCAGTTACTGCAGAGCGATCCGGCCAGTGCGATGCAACTTGTTTCCTCAATCAGTGATGAGAATCAACGCAACGCCATGGTACAGAACCTTGCCCGTAACTGGATGCGCAATGATTCTCCAGCCGCCACCCAGTGGGTCAATAATTCCAGCCTCCCTGATCAGATTAAAAAGAATATCCTTCAGCAGAGGTAATCCGCTCGGGTTGAGTGTCTTGGGGTCGAGCGCTTTGGCGTTAACCTGTGACTGATAGCAAAGGGGTATGGCTCCCTACGCTAAACATCCCCGATTTGTTTTCGCACGACCCCATGCGGAGTTGATGCGACTTATTCAGCGGTTCCCTTAGTTTGGCTAGAGTGCATTGCCTCCCTCATCACTGAGGCAAGCTGCTTGGGGGTCCATTGGTTGTCATCAAATTGATGAAAAATGGCTCCGTTTGCATCTAGAACAACCGTGCGGAGATTGTGGGCGATACCAGCTCCCTCGTGCATCATCATCAGACCCAAAGGCACACCGACCTCTGCAAGGGTTTTGGTTGATGCTGTGGCAAAGAGCCAATGCTCGAAACTATCGCCACGGTATGTTTTGGCATAAGCGGTGAGGACCTCTGGATGGTCAAAATCACCATCGAAGGAAAGTGAGAGTAATTGCCAGTTTCCAGGTGTACTCGTCGATGAAAGGAGCAGCTCACGTGTTTGATAAAAATTACGATTCATTAGGGGGCAGTACTCCGGGAGCGGACACCGGGTGAAAAAGAAGGTGAAGGCCACCACCTTTCCCCGAAAATCGGAGAGATGAATGAGTTTGCCTTCCTCAGTTAGTAATTCCCNNACCTTTCCCCGGAAGTCAGAAAAGTGCATTGTCCGGCCATCCTCAGTGACAAAGTCACCATCCGGTAGCTCGTCCCCAGCGGTGAGTTTGCCGGGCGATCCGCACGGCATCGCCATGACAGTGCTGGCTACCCCAGTGACATGTCCCACTTTCCTAATATTTTCTATCCATTCGGTCTTCTGGTTAACATCAAGCACGAACGTGATCTTGTCCCCAACCGAGATTCCCTGTAATTCGCCGGCATTCTTGACGGGAAAGTCCATCGTCATTTCCATCATGTAACCAGGAATGGCCTGATGGTGAACGGTCACCTGATGGTGATCGGTCGCGATTTTTTTCACCTCGCCCTGCGCCATATAGGACTCAAGATCCCCCCCTCCGCTGGTTGCCGGATAAGTGGAAGCGCGCAAGCAGGAACTGATCAAAAGCATAAAGCAGGCGCATGCCCGCATCAACTGACTTTGATCATAGTTCATGGAGTAGGTTGTCTCAGCTTCCGAATTTCCTGAACCACGGCGTGGGCAGCATCCAGATTCAACCCATCGAAATATTTTACGATATCGCCATTTGCATCAACCAGAACGATGCGTTGCGAATTAGCAAACCCTCCGGGCATGAAGCTGAAATTGGTGCTAGTATCATGTGAGAGAAAACTGGTTCCGATGAGTTTGTACATCGAGTCCTGATCTCCGGTTGCCATGGTCCAACGTCTGGGGTCGGCACCAACTTTTCGAGAGTATTGAGCCAGTACAGGAACAGTGTCGTCAACCGGATCGACGGTCAAGGAGAGGAGTTTCACATCCGATTCGCTGCTGGTTTGTCGCTGGATCTGGGCTATCTGCTCATTGACGTAGGGACATACAAGCGAGCAACTCGTAAGCAGGAAATTGACCACCACAATCTTATGCTCAAAATCCTTTTGGGTGATCAGATGGCCCGTCTGATCAATAAGTGAGAAATTGATCAGGTGGCGCGGGCGATCGGGCGGCATTACCAGAGGGTCAGCCGTTGCCTCCTCCTGCGGATGAAAATGCCTCCAGAGCGCACTAATCGAAAGATCAGTAACGATCAGGAGCACCACGCCAAGAAAGACAAGAAACACACGCCTTTCCAAAACGCGAAAGAAGTCGATCTCTTGGCTCTGTTTTTTAGGTTTGGACATGTGATCGTTGGTATTTTTAAGAGAATACTCCAAATTGCATTGGTTGTAACCATCCCGACTTCGTTTGTTTGAGCCGTCGTCCCATACGCAAGCAGTTCCCGAGAAACAGAAAACTAAGGGAGGATTCAACCGCGTAAGGCATTGTGTGGTTGCCCCACATCAAGACGGATATGAGAGCAAATCGGTTCTTGAAGAGATGAACTCCCGAAAAAGGGATGTGCTATGGGAAAAAATGGCGACCCTAACGGGATTCGAACCCGTGTTACTCCCGTGAAAGGGGAGTGTCCTAGGCCACTGGACGATAGGGTCAAGGGAATGGGGAGTATTCAGCAGGAAGTCGCCTGGTTCAAGCTGTATTAGCATCTGCAGTGCACTCCCTTCCTTGACTCGCGTTGCGAGTGCGTAAAGATATCGTGATGTCCACAAACCCTAGCGAGGGAGAAGGCTTGGGCCTTCTCCGAAGGATGAGGCGCAATCGTCGCACCCCGGCGCTTCGTGCGATGGTTCGTGAGAAAGAAATACGGAAGGAGGATCTGATTCAGCCGCTTTTTGTTCGGGCCGGGAATGGTGATCCGGAGCCCGTGGGCTCCATGCCGGGGATGGTGAGGCATGCAGTTGGCTCTCTGGTGGAGGAATGTCTGCGGATTGAAGGGCTTGGCATCACAGCTGTGGCTCTTTTCCCTTGTATCGATGCTGCACAGAAGGATTCGATCGGCTCACATGCCACCACTCCGGAGAATGTCCTCTTTGCCGCGATCCGTGCGATCAAGGCTGCGGCTCCCGGTCTCACGGTCATCACGGATGTGGCGCTTGATCCTTACACAAGTCACGGTCATGACGGGTTGCTCGATCAACAGGGAGATGTAGAGAATGACGTGACGGTCGCCGCCCTTACCCAGCTGGCACTCGCCCAAGCTGATGCCGGCGCCGATATTGTCGCCCCCTCCGACATGATGGACGGAAGGGTGAGGGCGATCCGCAAGACACTGGATACCGCTGGACTTCAGCAGGTTGGAATCCTGGCATATTCTGCAAAATATGCCTCGGCTTTTTACGGGCCGTTTCGCGATGCCGTGAAAAGCGGAAAGATTTCATCCCCTCTTGATAAGCGGGGGTATCAAATGGATCCTGCGAACCTGAGGGAGGCTCTTCTTGAGGTGAAACTGGATGAGGAGGAGGGCGCTGATATGGTAATGGTGAAACCGGCAGGCCCCTACCTCGATGTGATTAGGGCTGTGAGGGAAAAAACTCACCTGCCCCTTGCCGCCTATCAGGTCTCCGGGGAATATGCCCAGATTCACGCGGCGGCGCGTCTTGGGTGGCTCGAATATGAAGCCTCAAGGGATGAGTCGCTGCTGGCGATCAAGCGTGCGGGGGCCGACATGATCCTGACCTATTTTGCCGCCGAAGTGGCTGCCACGCTCCGATGAGGATTGGCAAGTTTCCGGCGTTGTTGGTGGCAGTTTGTCTAGGTGTTCTTATTTTAGCCGGATGCGCCGATACCCACCACCGGATCATTGTGAGTGTGACCGATCAGAAGATGCTTGTGTTAACCGATGGCAAGCCAATTGCTCTCTATCCGGTTTCCACCTCGAAGTATGGCACGGGGGATAAACCTGGCAGCTATGCCACACCGCTTGGTCATCTATGCGTCCGCACCAAGATCGGTGAGGGGGCGCCTCTGGGCGCGGTTTTCCATTCCGGTCACCCAACAGGCGAGGTTGTTGAGCCTAATGCGCCTGGACGTGATCCGGTCGTGACGCGGATTCTTTGGCTTCAGGGGCTCGATCCCGAGAATCGCAATGCCTATGACCGCTGCATCTATATCCACGGAACACCCCAGGAGTCTTTGCTCGGTACGCCAGCTAGCTATGGATGCATCCGGATGCGTTCTGTTGATGTGGCCAATCTGTTTGAAATTATCGGCAAGGGGGCTCGTGTCGATATTATCGAAGAAGCACTCCCGGTGCAGAAGCTATAAGATTTTCTAATTAAGTTGAGTTGACGTAGGGATCGTTTCGCGCAATTTTGGATGCTTGATTTTACCGGCCTACCTTTTCTCGCCTCCGTTTCGACTATTTTTTTTCACTACGGCGCTGCTGTTCTCTGCCCTAGGGGTGCTCCCTGCTGCCGAGCAGGGTGCCGTGGCTCCTAGTAGTGGAGATAATCATCATGAGATCATTGTCAGTGTGAAGGATCAGAAACTGGTGCTCCTGACCGATGGGAAAGTGCAGAGATTTTATCCGGTTTCAACTTCCCGATATGGCATCGGGGATCGGATGGGCAGTTATGCAACTCCTTTGGGAAAACTCACCGTGAAAGCAAAGATCGGGATGGGGCAGCCTCTCGGAGAGGTTTTTAAGTCGCGTTCCCCGACGGGCGAGATTCTCAGGCCGAACATCACGGGGCGTGATCCGATCGTGACCCGCATTCTCTGGCTGGAGGGTACCGAAGAGTGCAATCGCAATGCCTTCGAGCGGAGCATCTATATTCACGGAACTCCGCAGGAGAGCCTTTTGGGACGCCCGGCGAGCTATGGCTGTATCCGGATGCGTTCTGTCGATGTAGCAGAACTCTGTGAGCACGTCGGAACCGGCGCCTCCGTTCGCATTGTTGCCGATCACCTCCCGGTTCATGTGTCGCTCCTGGAAAGAATCCTAGATGCCAACCGCTTCGTAACGGTGCAAACCGGCACGCCAAAGGCCCCTTGCGAGACAAATACAGAAAATCACCCAGAACCCTTGAATGAGAAGCCCGTGCAAAAGCTGCTGGCCCTGAATTTTTCCCATCAGCACTGCCACGGGGAAGTAGAGCTCGTAGGGAAAGGGGAGAAGTCGTAGGACGGCACCTGCCACGCCAGGCACGGTATCCAGGGGGAAGAGTCTTCCACTCAGGAAATATTCAAAGGAATAGAGAATGAAAACGACCGTGGAGATCTCCAGAATCCAGAATGCTAGCATGGCCAGTGCATAGGCGATCAGGAACTGGATCGCACCGGCCATCACGAGACTGACTAGAAAAACCCCCCAGGTGGCGGGATCAGTCGGCCAACGAAGATATTCCCGATACCACCAGAAAATCCCCAGTAGTGGAAGGAGTGTTACGGTGGTGTAGACTAGCCGGGAGCCGATGAATATGCAGGAACGATAGGCGAGGAAGTCAAATGGCNNTATGCAGGAGCGATAGGCAAGAAAGTCGAATGGTTTCAGCAACAGGGAGCTGAGCTGCCCTTCGCGGATTTCCGCAGCGATCTGCCATTCATCTTCGGTCGGCGTGATCAGGTTATCAACCAGCAGGACCACGAGAAAGTAGAAGATCATGTCACTGAAGTTGTATCCGGCGATCTCTCCAGAGGTGCCTTTGTAGATGGAGCGCCAAACAAAGACCGTGGCAAACAGCGGGATGAGTGCAAAGAGCGAACGCAGAAGGAAATTCCAGCGGTAGACAAAAGTATTCTGAAGGCCGATCGAGAAAATCGCGCGGTATTTCCCGAATAAATGGCTCACTGATTTTATGGCTTTCAAGTTTTAGCTTTCTAGTTTCATCCTTTCCCTATGTCCACCCTCCTTGATTCCCTGAGTGCTGCGGAAAGCGCCGGAGCCCTTCTGAATTCCTCCGCGTTGAATATCCGCACGATGCTATCACGATCCCCGTCACCCCTTGCCGTTTCGGTCATCACGGAACTGGTGGAGGGAGGGAAATGGGAGGAACTCAACAACCGGTTTTTCCGCACGCTTGCATTCGGCACTGGAGGACTCCGCGGCAAAACAATAGGGGACTTGGTGACCAAGGCCGAGGCTGGTCCGGGTCGCGCTGATGGCCGTCCCGAGCATGCCTGTATCGGAACCAATGGGATGAATGATTACAATATCATCCGAGCCACACGCGGTCTTGCCACTTATGTCCGGGAGTGGCACCTGAGCGGTCAGCGTCCAGGCCTCCCTTCCATCGCGATTAGCTACGACACGCGATTTTTTTCCCGCGAGTTTGCCGATCTTGCCGCGAAGGTCATGACCGATCTGGGTTGTGACGCCCTGCTCTTTGAAGGGCCGCGTTCCACACCGGAACTTTCGTTTGCCGTTCGCTATAAGAATGCCGCCGCTGGGATCAATATCACGGCAAGCCACAATCCTCCCGCCTACAACGGCTACAAAGTCTATTTCGACGATGGGGCTCAGGTCGTCGAGCCGCACGCCTCCGGAATCATAGATCTGGTGAATGCCGGAGAGGGTGATTTCTACGAGCCCATGCCTGAAGAACAACGGGGCCGGGTCATCAGATTAGGGAGGGAGATAGACGAGGCTTATATGGAACGCTTGGCGAAGTTAATTATCGATCCGGAGCTCTTTCGACGCAAACCACCGCTTAAGACGGTCTATACCCCACTTCATGGCGTGGGAGGAGTGATTATTGTGCCAATGCTCCACCAGCTTGGTGTCGAATGCTATCCGGTCCCTTCCCAGATGGTGCCGGATGGCCTCTTTCCCACAGTGAAGGCACCCAACCCCGAATACCCGGAGGCTCTGCGTTTGGGAATGGAACTGGCCGACATCGAGAAGGCGGATCTTGTGCAGGCGACGGATCCGGACGATGACCGGATGGGCATCGCCGCCCGGGATGCGAGTGGAAAGCTGGTGCTTCTGACCGGCAACCAGATTGGATCTCTTCTTGTCTGGTATCGCCTGAAGCGACTGTTTGAGGAAGGCATCCTGAACGAAGGCAATCGCGATCATGCCGTGGTTATCAAAAGTCTCGTGACCACTGATCTTCAGAAGGCAATCGCTCTCGGATTTGGTGTGCGTTGTGTCGAGACCCTCACTGGGTTCAAGTATATCGGGGCCAAGCAGCGTGTTTATGAGGAGCAGCTTCCCGATGCGATCCGGGCACGTTACCGCGAACTTTCCGAGGAAGAGACCCGGGAGGCTCGGTTGAAGAACTCATCTTATTTCGTCTTCGGAGGAGAAGAGAGCTACGGCTACAACACCGGTGATTTCGTCCGAGACAAGGATGGCAATGCTGCTGTCATATGCGTTGCCGAGGTGGCTGCCTATGCTGCCTCAGTGGGGTTGACTGTCGTTACGCTCCTTGACCATATCTTCTCGGAATACGGCTTCTATCTGGAGCGTGGGGAGTCACTAACCTTTGACGGGGCTGAGGGGGCGGCCAAGATCAAAAAGCTGGTTGATTCCTATGCTGGGTCTCCTCCTGCGGAGATTGAGGGAGCCAAAGTGCTCTCCGTGCTTAACTACGCCTCGCAGGATATTTACGACGCGGAGGGAGAGCTGATTCCCAAAGAAGCAATGATCGTTTTTGAGATCGAGGGTGGATTGAAGGCCGTAGTGCGACCTTCGGGTACGGAGCCCAAGATCAAATACTATCTCTATGCCGCCGAGAAACCGACATCGGGCAACTTCACACCGGAGCAGTTAGCGGCTACCAAGACCCGTGTTGCCAGTGGATTGGAGCATCTCTGGCAATGGCTTAAGTCCGATGCTGCCAACAGGGCTGAATAGGACTTACCTACTTGAGCCTGCGCGTGCTGATCTGTGATGAATCCTGAAAGAGGAGAAACACACCGGATCATCACGAGAAAGAATCTTGCGGTCTTTGCACTCAAAGCCGGGTTCCTGAGAATACGTCGTGGTGTCAGGGATTTTTTTGATCGCGATCTGCAGTGCTGGCCCGCCGTCCAGAGACCTCCGGGACTTCCTCTTGCGGAGGTAGTTACGCTGCTTTATCCGGAAGAGGATCCTAGGGAGCGGGCGTTACAGCTCGGCAAGGTGCAAAACCTTCGGGTGGGTGCTAGGGACTTGAATGGAGTGATGATTGAGGCGGGGAAAACTTTTAGTTTTTGGCAGCAGTTGGGGCGGCCCACCCGTTCGAAGGGTTACGTGGAGGGACGGGAGCTGCGCCAAGGCTGCTTGATTCCCACGCTTGCCGGAGGTCTTTGCCAGCTCAGCAATAGTATTCATCAGGCCGCTAAAAATGCAGGGTGTGAGATTGTGGAACGCCATGCGCATACTGCTCGCATTCCGCATTCGCCATTCTCGCCGGGGGATGACGCCACCGTTTTCTGGAACTATGTCGATTTACGTTTTCGAGTACCCAGATCCATGATCCTGCGAGTGCGTCTTTCGAGTGAGGAGCTTGTTGTGCGCATGGAGGTCGCCTCTTGAACCACAATCCCCAAGGGTGCGACAGTTGCGGTGAGATGGAATGTAGTCTCAGCTTTGCTAGCCGGAAAATTGAGCCTGTTACTGCCACCACGGCCTTTCTGCTAGACGATGTCTGGCCGGAATACGAGGCATTTATCTGCCCGAGGCTCCATCCGGACGATCAGATCCTCACGCCCGGAGTACTGGGGCGAACGCTTTCCCGCTATGACTGGTCTTTTGCCCGCCCGACCTCCACTTGGCCCACTCTTCAGCGTCATCTCATGATGCGGAGGGTGGCAAAGGCGGCTGGAGCTGTTCGTCAGATGGCTTATCTCAAGTCCGACAAAGCGATCGCCGAAGAGATGGCAAGGCGTTTGGATTATCGGGCAAAGCATCTGGTCATCCAGCAAAGTTTCCTTCCATTTCTCTGGCGGCAGGGCGTCCTAGGCGGCCGTACCTTCGATGTACTGATGACCCGTTATCCTCTGGAGGACTTGCATCAGCGGCTTGACGCGTTCTATGCCGCTCATCCCGAGAGTGCGACCATCCACGATTTTCGTGCGCCTCCAGAACTTGTGAAGGATGAAGCGGAGGCACTCGACGCGGCGAGGAGAGTGATCACGCCGCATCACGATATTGCGCTGGGATTCGGGAGTCGTGGCTTTTGGCTCGATTGGCGAAGGCCGCCGGTCCTTATGCGACGTCAGGGAACACGCGTCGCCTTTCTCGGTCCAACCATTACCCGGCAGGGGATTCATCAGGCCCGCGAGATTGCGGGAAAACTAACACACCCGATGATCGTTTTCGGGGCGGATCTGGAGGGAGGGAATTTCTGGGAGGGAACCAGGGTCGAACGGCGCCGACTGAGAGATAACTGGATGGATGGGATCGCGGCGATCATTCATCCCGCCGCCGTTAGCCATCAACCGCGTCGCCTGCTCCAGGCGGTGGTTCACGGCATCGCAATCTATGCCCTTCCATCGTGTGGTCTGGCCCCTAGGGAATTTAAGCCTATCGAAAGTTTTGTTGATCCCGAGTTAGCGGCTGGGAACAATCTCAGCTAAAGCACGGAAAATGTTTCCTTAAGAGGTATCTTGCATGATGGGAGGGAAGGGAGCAGGATGATAAGTCCTGAATCGTTCCGCTCAACCGCAGCGTATCGCCTTCCTGGGTGATTATTTGCCAAGGCTGTGCGGGATCGCGACTTTCACCTATGACCTTTCCGAGGCGGTGGCCAGGGAGGTTCCGGAGTCAGATTGTTATGTGGGTGCAGTGAATGATCGCCAGGAAGGCTATGATTATTCCCCGAGGGTGCGCTTAGAACTGTTGGAGAAGGATCTTGATTCCTACAGGCGTGCCGCAGACTTCCTGAATTTCAACAATGCCGACGTGCTTTGCGTGCAGCATGAATTCGGCATTTATGGAGGGGCTGCGGGAAGCCACCTGTTGGCGCTGCTGAAGGAGGTGCGGATGCCTGTCGTCACTACGCTCCATACGATTTTACGGGAGCCAAACCCAGCCCAGCGGCGGGTGATGGAGGAGTTGGCACGACGGAGCGATCGGCTCGTGGTGATGGCGCAGCATGGGATGGATATTCTGAGGGATGTTTATGGCGTGCCCCCCACCAAGGTGGATGTGATTCCTCATGGAATTCCCGATCTTCCCTTTATGGATTCCGCCTTCTCCAAGGCCCAGTTTGGGGTGGAGGGAAGACCAGTGCTCCTGACCTTCGGCCTGATTTCTCCCGGCAAAGGGATTGAATATGTGATTGAGGCGTTGCCCGAGATTGTGCGGCAACATCCGGATGTCGTCTATCTGGTGCTTGGGGCAACCCACCCGCACCTGCTTGCCAGTGAAGGGGAGCGATACCGACTCAGTCTGGAGCGTCTCGCCCGCGACAGCGGAGTAAAAGAACACGTCATTTTCTATAACCGTTTTGTTTCTCCAGATGATCTGAAGGAATTTATCGGAGCGACCGATATCTACCTCACTCCCTATCTGAACGCAGCGCAGGTCACCTCTGGGACGCTTGCCTATGTCTTTGGCGCCGGAAAGGCGGTTGTTTCTACCCCTTACTGGCATGCCCAGGAGTTGCTCTCTGAGGGGCGGGGTGTCTTGGTGCCATTCCGCGATTCCAAAGCCATTGCCAACGGGGTCTGCGAGCTTCTGGATGATCCGGAGCGCATGGAGAAGATTCGCAGCGATGCCTTCAACATGGGCCGTGAGATGATCTGGCCAGCCGTGGCCCGTCGCTACCTGGAGACTTTCCAGCACGCCAGAGCCGATCGCAAATCAATGCCTCGCGCTGCTTTTGCAGGCTGGACGCTCGGGAGCCGTCCGCTGGAGCTCCCTCCACTGCGACTCGATCATATCGTGCGGATGAGTGACGGTACGGGAATCTTCCAGCACGCCATTTTCAACGTCCCCAATTTCCACGAGGGGTATTGCACGGATGACAATGCCCGCGCCTATATCCTCTGCAATCTGCTGGATGAGTTGGGGGTGCTGCCCGCCGATCAGACTCTGGCTGCACAATCGACCAGTTATCTGGCCTTTCTGGCTGCCGCACTTGACTATAAAAGCGGACTCTTCCGCAATTTCATGAGTCATGGGAGGGAATGGCTGGAGGAATCCGGCAGCGAGGACAGCCATGCTAGGGCTCTCTGGGCACTCGGCACCGGCGTGGGGCGCTCTTTGAATGAGGGGCATCGCAGACTTGCAGAACAGCTTTTTATGAAAGGACTCTCGGCGGTGGAGAGATTCACGTCTCCGCGATCTTGGAACTTTGCCCTGCTGGGCATCGACGAATTTCAACGTCGTTTTCCTAATGAAGCCAGGACGAGTGCACTTCGCAGCGTGCTGGTGGAGAGGCTTCTAAGGCTCTGGAATGAGTATTCATCGGAGAACTGGCCCTGGTTTGAAGCGAGTCTTACTTACGACAATGCCCGCTTTTGTCAGGCGCTAATTCTGAGCGGTCGGGCGATGCACAATGAGCAGGCCCTTGAAATTGGACTCCAATCCCTCCGATGGCTCGCTTCGATTCAAAAGACGCAAACCGGCTGCTTTCGTCCGATTGGTAGCAATGGCTTCTACAAGCGGGATGGGGCGCGTGCGGATTTCGATCAGCAGCCTCTTGAAGCCCTAGCAATGATCTCTGCGTGTCACGAAGCCTTTGCCGCGGTTAACGACTCGCTCTGGACTCAGGAGGCATCAAGGGCATTCGAGTGGTTTCTGGGGCGAAACGATCTCGGACTTCCTCTCTATGATTTCACGACAGGGGGGTGCAGCGACGGGCTGCATTGCGACCGAGTGAGTGAAAATCAGGGAGCGGAATCCTCGCTCGCGTTCCACCTAGCCCTTGCGGAGATGAACCGTGCAGAGCATCTCATACCTCCAGCACCTGTGGCTGCATAAGGAGTAACTTTTATGAATAGTTTACGTCTCTGCCGTCATGAAGTGACGCTCCTCCCTGAAAGCGCAAGGGTCATTATCCGTCCATTTATTCCGGCGGACGAGCAGCGCATCATGACGATTATCGGGCGCGCTTTGGCTCTCGAAGAGGAAGAAGTTGTCAATGAGTTGAATGCCGTTCTTGCGGAATTTGACTCTAGGCACCTCGATATCCAGTCTTTGCTGGAAGCTCATTTTCTTCGTGTGCGTCAGCATATCTTTACGCAGCGCCCGCTTTCCCGCGAGAGGGGGTTGCTTATCGGCGCTCTTTTTTCCGGAGAATATGCCCTGGAATCGGCGGCCATTTTTAATCCTTCCATGGTGCCGCATCCCGACCAGACTGGCATGACGGATGGGGCATTGCGTTTTGTCATGAGTCTCCGCGCGACGGGTGAGGGACATATCTCCTCCATTGAGTTTCGTGCGGGAACCATCGATACGGAGGGGAGCATCATTCTTGATCCGGTCTCCCGTTTTGTGACAGTTCCGGAAGTGGTGCCCAATCCCAGCTACAAGAAGAAGCTCTTTATCGCCAAGCTTTCTGAAATGGGGATTGATGATACCCTTGTCATGGCGGTGATGGGACCACTTGGCGAGGATTTTACCCTCAACGACCTGAATCAAAGCGTCGGAAGGATCCGCCATGAGAATCAGCCCGCCACTCCCGAGATCATTCGCACGCTGGAGAGTATCCGGTGGCTTGCCGATTCAAACTACGAGCTGCGCTTTTCCGAGAAGCTTGCGATGAGTGAGCGGATT
>PLEU01000033.1 GCA_003136515.1 Spartobacteria bacterium | reverse complement strand
TTGATGATCCTCTGCTTTTCATCCGGGGTGAAGTCCTCAGCATAGAGCTTTATCCACTTTTCTTTGTACTGAAAGAATTGGGTTCCGCACGTAGGGAGAATGGACAGTCTCGGCAAGAGCGTAGATTCTGGAAGACGCGAGAGAACCTGTCGTTCGAACTGAAGCCAGTTCCCTCTTGAAATGATGGCTACTTCGGTGACTTCGCGCAGANNGCGATTTCCTTGCCGCCAATGTCCCGTCCAGATCGAAATCAATGAGTTTCTTCATCATCCGTCCAGTTTTGTGTTTCTTAGATGTACCAGGGTATGTGGCTGTCGACAAAAAGTCGTTATTCTGGGATGGCGATTTCCAGTAATGTCACTTCGACTGCGGGCAGGAATGTGCATACCCCGATCTCTGCAGGCAATATCCAGACGTCGCCTTTTCCAACAAGATGAAGGGCGTTGTTATCAAGTTGACCGGAGCCACTTAGACAAACCATTACTCGGGGTTCTCCCGAGGCGCCGACCAGAAACGGCACGGTTCCGCGTAAACGCCATAGCCGAAACTGGTCGCAATCAAAGAGTCTTTCACGTTCCACTGGTGTATTGGTTTCTAAGATTGGCGCCACTTCGCAGCCAGTGATTCCCTTGAAGTCTATGCACGCCAATGCCTGATCGACCTGGAGTGACCGCAACTGACCTGTCTTCGCGTCAACGTGACCCCAATCGTATAGGCGGTATGTTACGTCGCTGTTTTGTTGAACTTCAAACACGACTACGCCTCCACCGAGTGTGTGAACCTTTCCCGCAGGAATGAAGATGGCCTCACCGGGCTTTGCATCTAAACCCACGAGCCGGTCCACAATAGCCCCTGTAGTGATTGCATGACGGAGGTTGGTTTCAGTTGTTCCGGGTTGCCANNCCCCTTCGGGGCCTCAATTACGACCCACGCCTCGGTCTTTGAGGTTTCGCCAGCCGGAATCAAATCCGGGTGGTCGTCGCCAGGGTGCACTTGTACGGAAAGCATCATGCTTGCATCAAGAAATTTGAGTAGAACGGGGAAGCGCTGGAACCGTTTGGGCCGTTTCCCCATCAGTCCTTCGTAAGAATGTTCCATCAGTTCACTGAGAGTTCGACCCTTCAGAGGTCCATTGGCAACCCGGCTTCGATGTTCGTCACGGTCGCTAAGAATCCAGGCCTCACCGACAGGGCCTTCAGGCATCGGCCTGGAGAGCAGATTGGACAGCCGCCTCCCACCCCACAGCCGATACTGGAAGATTGGCTCGAAGCGCAGTGGGTAGAGANNGCGCATAGGGTACAAAGCTAGTTCGGTCAAGATTCGACACCTGGCTCTCATTGCTGGCGGCAAATGCTACGCGGATCAAGGCTTGCAACGACAAGTAATATGCTCTCAATCGTCGTAGCACGGATGAATCCCTCGACCGCACGTCATCCAGCGTCCGTGGTCATTCGCAAAGATGGCTACTACCTGGACTATCGAAGACATGATGCCGGGCGGTACGGTCAATTGAGACCAGTAGTTGAACGGACATACGGTTTAGTGATAGTTCAGACGGATTGCGTTGAATGCCAATCACATCAGCGTCAATACAAATCTGTCGATGTAAGAGACTGGTTCTAGTCTGGCCTCAAGCATGTGCCCAAATCAACACCCGATGCGATGCGTGAAGGCTTTCTTCTGCGCTTTTGGTAGGAAATCGATTCAAGGGGACGGNNAGCACTTGATGAATCGATGGCTCTCAGACGGTACGTCGGAACCAGAGGATCTCTTATGACACAGACTGACAAGTGTGAACATTCGGGCTGCAATTGCAAAGCAACAAGTGGCAGAAAGTATTGCAGTGAAGCATGTTCCGACCCAAAGAAGAACGCAGGGACGATTTGCCAGTGCCATCATCCGGAATGCGATTTGGTCGGGCTCAAAATGTAGTCTCCAAGGGGGTGTTGAGGACGTCGATAGGAAGGTGACATCGCTGGGATAGTAAGTCATTTTTCCGTCACTGGCCTGGAAGTTGATCGAGACTTTCTTAATGCCCGATTTAGCTGCGCCGAACGCCACCAACGCCGGGTTAATAAAGGTAAGGGATACGCAGCAGTTGCGACCCGTACGAAAGTACTGATGCGAAAGCGTACCAATGTCGACATATTGCCGTCTTAGGCCCGGAACCATCTGCTGGCCTGTATTGCGCCTGAGAATGAATCACTCAAGGCCGTATTAAACAGGAACGGTTAGCTAAATGAGCATTGTACCGAGGCTAGCCAGAGCGATCCAACAAATCGGATGTATGTCTGGCGTCTTTCATCACTCGAGTTCCAAGCAGACTTGGCAAGGGTAATACGGTTCATTTACCACGCGAGAAAGCGGGAAATAATGTCATTGAACAAAGTCAACGAAGTCGACACAGCATTGAGCAGTTCGATTTTCGCTTGNNGAGCAAGTTCGGCTTGAACTTGCTCAGGATGACCTCACATCCTATCAGCGGGCTGCCGACTTTCTCAATTTCAATAGCAACGACCTGGTATGTCTACAGCATGAGTACGGCATTTACGGTGGGGTAGCAGGCGGCCACATACTTTCGCTTCTGCGCAAGCTGAAGATGCCCTTGGTCACTACGCTGCATACGGTACTGAGCGAACCGGACTTCGATCAACGCGCCGTCCTCAAAGAGATCGCAACTTTGTCAGATCGCATGATCGTCATGAGTGAGCAAGCAGCAGAGATGCTGCGAGATGTGTATGCGGTTCCTGCCTCGAAGATCGATGTGATTCCGCACGGTGTCCCGGATCTGTCATTCACGGACCCGAACTTCTTCAAAGACACTTTCGGCGTAGAGGGCAAGTCGGTTCTTCTGACGTTCGGCCTGTTGTCTCCGAACAAGGGCATTGAGAATGTAATCCGCGCACTACCATCCATTCTTGCAGTTCATCCGGAAGTCGTTTATATAGTCTCCGGAGCCACTCATCCTCATCTCCGCAAGCGGGAAGGCGAGCGCTATCGAGAAGCGTTGTGCGCACTCGCAGAAGAATTAGGGGTCGCATCCAATCTCATTCTCTCTAATCGTTTTGTTCCCGCAGAGGAACTTCTCCAGCACGTCGGTGCTGCGGACATCTACATCACGCCCTATCG
>PLEU01000095.1:3754-4811 GCA_003136515.1 Spartobacteria bacterium | reverse complement strand
CCTTCGCCTTGACGATCTTGGGCGGCTCGATCGGGTCATCAAGATTGAAGCTGACTGGGGCTGCTGGCACAACCTCCTCGACTTTCTTCTCCTTGCTCTTCTTGACCTTGGGCTTCTCCACCTTTTCAACGGGAGCGACAATTTCGGGAGCTGCACTGGCAGCGACAGGAGCCTCGGCGGGCTCGGGTGTGANNCTTGCGCGGTCCCTTGCGGGTGCGGGCATTGGTCTGGGTGCGCTGTCCACGGACAGGAAGGCCGCGACGGTGGCGGAGGCCACGGTAGCAGTTGATTGCCTGAAGTCTCTTGAGGTTGCCCTGGAGTTCGCGGCGAAGATCACCCTCGATGACAACCTTCTGCGCCGTGATGGCGGAAATGATGGAACCGATCTGCTCGGGAGAAAGTTCCTTGGCCCGGATGTCAGGGTCAATATTGGCCTGTTCAAGGATGCGCTTGGAGGTCTTGGGGCCAATACCGTAAATATAGACAAGCGAGGCTTCGATGCGCTTGTCACCGGGGATTTCTACGCCGAGGAGTCGTGGCATGATCGTGGTTCTGTGTGGTGTGGTGAGTTAAGAAAGTGTTCTTCGCAGGTCGGGATCAACAAGGAGGATAATTAGCCTTGGCGCTGCTTGTGGCGAGGGTTCTTGCAGACAACGCGGACCACATTGTTGCGGCGCACGATCTTGCAGGTTTCGCAAAGACGTTTGACGGAAGCTCGGACTTTCATACTAAAGATGGGTGGATAAGGGAAATCGGAAACGAATGGGATTCGTCGTCGGTATCGGTTATTTGTTTGGATTGAGACTTGGAAGTCGCTGAATAATGGTCCCCTGGTTTAGATCGTAAGGAGAAATGCTGACGACTACATGGTGACCCGGCAGGATGCGAGTGAATTTCAAACGCAGCATTCCAGACACCGTAGCCAACATCCTTCTGCCCCCGGCAAGCTCCACACGGAAGCAGGCTTTGGACAGTTTCTCTACGACGAGGGCTTGGTGTTTTAAGCTATGGGAGGCAGACATGTCAAGACCTCAGGTTCATTTTCTGTCACTAAAAT
>PLEU01000095.1:390-3741 GCA_003136515.1 Spartobacteria bacterium | reverse complement strand
CGATCCCCGTCGGCCATAGTTGGGGATCTGCGGTTCCTCGTGAAGATTGCGCCCCACGCCGTGACCCACAAAATCACGCACCACTCCGAATCCCATACGTTGTGCCTCACTCTCGATATAGTTGCACAGATCACCCAGCCTGCGACCGGCGACTGCAAAAGGTATGGCACCTTCGAGAATAGCCTTCGTCGCCGTGCAGAGCCGCTCGGTCTCTGGATCAACCACCCCGCAGAGCACTGTCGTCGCCGTATCGCCGATCCATCCATCCAGAATCACACCCGTATCGATTTTAACGATGTCACCGTAGGCAAGGCGCCGAGTATTTCCGATGCCGTGTACCACCTCCTCATTCACCGAGATGCAGATCTGCCCGGGAAAATTCCGGTATCCTAGAAAGGCACTCCGGCATCCCAGATCGGCCATAAATACCGCCGCCGCCGCATCGATTTCGCCTGTCGTGATCCCAGGCACGACCATGCCGGCCAAGCGATCCAAAATGATCGCGGCGGCACGTCCAGCAGCGCGCATTTTTTCAATTTCTGCGGCGGTTTTTATCGGAATTAAAGACACGGGGGAAAAATGGAAGAATGAAGGATGAAACCTTAAACTTGAAAGCGCGAAAAGGGGAAAGGATGAAGCATGGAGAATCAGGGGTGAGATCGTCCTATGATCTGTATGCTCAAAAACTGACTCTGGCCATGGACTGTTCCCTTCACAATTTTTTCAAATCCCCTCCTCATCCACGAGCGTTGATATTTTGCTAAAAATGGCATCACTCCCCTCTTCCGCACAAATCCGATGCATGAGATGAGGCACCTTCCGCTCATAATAACCGACGACAGGCAAGGTCATCCCACGATACAAATGCAGGCGCTGCTCTAGGGCCTCGGGAACATCGTCATTACGCCGCACCAGTCTGTCCCCGCAATGGGGGCAATGATCATGAATTTTCAGGCCATGCAGGGATTTGGAGAAGGTGGCACCGCATTGCAGGCAGGAGAGTCTCGCCTCCACGCGCCTGCGAATTTCCTCATCACTGAGTTCAAGCAGAATGATGAGGTCAAGCGGTGCTTGGAGCTCAGCGAGGGCTGCGTCAAGATGAGCCGCCTGCCCAACCGAACGGGGAAACCCGTCAAAAATAAACCGTGTCCCGTGGTTTCTTATCCATTGTCCGATGATGCGCAGGACAAGCTCGTCGGGAACAAGCAACCCGCGTCCCGTCGAGGACTCGGCTTTTCGCCCGAGTTCGGTCCCCCGGGCTGATTCCGAGCGTAGCAACGCTCCAGTTGAAACATGCGGGATACCGAACCGCGAGGCTACGCGGTCGGCCTGGGTCCCTTTGCCTGAGGCGGGAGGTCCCAGCAGCACAATCCGCTGCTTCACGGGGTCAGTGAAGGGCGGGATGGTGTGTCAGGAGAAACGCGACTACACCGGCTATGATCAGGAGACCCATTATGGCAACGAGTTTGACGATTGTGGAATCACTCACTGCTGAGCCGCCCATCGATGGACGGGCGGCACTACGTCCACGCATCTTTCCTTTCCGGAGAAAGCCGTCGTAGTGACGTTGAAGCAGGTAGGTTTCCACCATACGCATGGTGTCGAGGGTCGTGCCGACGATGATCAGCAGTCCCGTGCCACCGAAAAACTGCGCAGCCATGTAGGGCACCTGGAGTCCCCTGCTGATGAGTTGGGGCAGAATGGCGATGATGACGAGGAAAAAGGCGCCGGCAAGCGTCAGACGGCTCATCGTGTAATCGAGGAAGTCCGCGGTCGGCTTCCCAGGACGGACGCCAGGGATGAATCCGCCGTGCTTCTTGAGGTCATCGGCGATCTGGGCGGGCTGAAACTGTGTCGCCACCCAGAAGTAACTGAAGCCGGCAATCAGAAGCGCGTAAAAGACATAGTGGGCCCAGCCGGTCGATAGCTGCGTCGCCCAATAAACCGCAAATTTGTTGTGACCGAAGGCATTGCTCAGGATGTAGGAAGGGAAGAGCAGGATTGCCTGTGCAAAGATGATCGGCATCACTCCGGCATAGTTGACTTTCAGCGGCATATACTGGGTCTGTCCGCCATAGACTTTGCGGCCCACGACCCTCTTTGCATACTGGATGCTGATGCGGCGGGTTGCCTGTGTCACGGCGATGACCGATGCGATCACGATAAAGAGGAAGGCGACAAGGACCACGAGCACCATGGGGTTGACATTGGAAACATCCCCAGTCGTCGGTACAAAAGTGCGCCAGACCTGAACAAGACCGGCAGGAAGTTGCGCCAGAATGCCGACTGTGATGATCAGTGAAACCCCGTTGCCGATGCCACGCTCGGTGATCTGATCACCCATCCACATCAGAAAGAGCGTCCCTGTGGTAAGGACCAGAACCGTGATGACGCAGAAAGGAATTCCAGGATGAGCCACCAGCGGAATGTGAAGCCGCTGTATGGTATCTTTGATACCGGAGAGGAACATGCTTGATTCAGGCGTCTGGAAGGAGAGCGCCAGAAACCAACCCTGAATGATGCAGAGCAGGATGGTAGTGAAGCGGGTGTACTGGGCGATCTTCTGACGACCCCCATCCTCACGGGCCAGTCGTCCCAGCTTCGGGATGACCGCTCCCAAAAGCTGGAGCATGATCGAGGCGCTGATGTAGGGCATGATACCCAGCGAGAAGATGGCACAATTTCCCAGCGCACCGCCGGAAAAGAGGTTAAAGAGAGCGGCGACACCTCCGCCGGACTTTGCGTCGGCAACATTGAGAAACCACTCGCGCAGCACCATCGCATTGACACCCGGCACAGTGATGGAAGCACCGATGCGCATGATCACAACCATGAACAGCGTGAACAAAACTCTCTGCCTCAATTCGGGAATCTTGAAGATATTGGCGAAGGCCGAGATCATGATGTGTACCGGGGCCGCTTATGAATTGGCGACCCGGCTGTTAAAATGTTTTTTTAGGCAGCCTTTGCTGCTTTGACCGTCTTCACGCCCTTTACCTGCTTTGGCTTGGGGGCGCGCAGGATGAGTGACCCACCGGCCTGCTCGAGCTTTTCACGGGCGGCTACACTCGACTTGTCAACCTCGACGGTAAAGGACTTGGTGNNGACCGTGCCACGGGCAAGAAGCTTGATTCCGTCGTTGCGGCCATGCACCAAACGGAGGGTGCGGAGGGCGGCTTCGTTGATGGTGGCACCCGCTTCAAAGCGCTCTTCCAGCGTGTCCAAATTGACTACGGCATAAACCGGCTTGAAATCGGTATTGTTGAAGCCGCGCTTCGGAAGTCTCCGAATAAGGGGCATCTGGCCTCCTTCGAATCCTAGGCGAATACTGCCGCCGGAACGGGCCTTTTG
>PLEU01000095.1:0-382 GCA_003136515.1 Spartobacteria bacterium | reverse complement strand
AGCGAGATTATGAAGTCGCATGATAGTGATTGGTTAGGGGTAAGGGTAATCAGGCTACGGCGACCACCGGAGCTGCTGCAAGACCGGCAACATCGCGCATTTTCTTGCCGCGGAGTCTCATGATCTCGCTGCGGGGACGCAGGCTAGTCAGGGCGGAAAGGGTGGCCTTGACCACATTGGAGTGGTTGCTGGATCCAAGCGATTTGGCAAGAACGTCGCGGATGCCAGCCGCTTCGATCACGGCGCGAACTCCACCTCCGGCAATCACGCCGGTACCCGGCGAGGCGGGACGGAGAAGAACACGGCCTCCGCCGAATTCACCGATGACTTCATGTGGGATTGTGTTCTCTGCGATGGAAACAGGAACCATCGACTTGCGGGC
>PLEU01000079.1 GCA_003136515.1 Spartobacteria bacterium | reverse complement strand
ACCCATGTCAAAATTCTCCTGAGTGGAGAAAAGGAACCGCGGAAGATGCCCTCCGGTCCGGAATTCACCCCCGGGCAGATGGTCGAGGACGTTCGCAAGCTTGCCGAAGGATGGAATTACGATGTGGTCTCCATCGGCTTCCCCGCTCCCGTACACAACAACAATCCAGTTGCGGAGCCTTTCAATCTCGGCGGAGGATGGGTCGATTTTGCGTACGAAAAGGCATTCAAGTGCCCAGTCAAAATGATCAACGATGCCGCAATGCAGGCACTCGGCAGCTACAAGGGTGGCAAGATGCTCTTTCTGGGATTCGGCACGGGACTCGGTAGTGCGGTCGTTACAGACGACGCCCTGCTCCCTTTGGAACTTGGTCACTTACCATACAAAAAGAAAACATTTGAAGATTATGTCGGTATCCATGGTCTTAAAAAAAATGGTAAGGCCCGTTGGAAAAAAAATGTTTTTGAAACCGTGGAACTCCTTACTGCGGCGATTCTCCCGGATTATGTCGTGCTCGGTGGAGGCAATGCAAAGAAACTCAAGGAACTTCCCCCCGCCTGTGTGGCGGGGGATAACGCCAATGCATTCATTGGCGGTTTCCGGATGTGGGAGGGCCCGGCCGATCGGAGTTCAGACCCTGACCCCGCCGTTAAAAAGGCGGCACGGGCAACACGCAAGAAAAAGGTTGCTGGCAAATAACAAGGGGCGTGCCCAGCGGTTCAGGGTACCCGGAATGGCCCTGAATCGAGGTTCAGATGCTCTTAGCTCGGCTGATTTTTTTCTAACGTCGCCGTGTTTTGCGCTGATGATAACTTTTTCTTCAATCCCACTTGACCAAAGCGACGATACTAATTAGTTAATGTCATTAAGTAATTATCGTCTGCCGTAAAATAATTTTTGAGCCTCACACCAAATACATGAGCGAAGAAGTCTCCACCTTGAATCAATCGATCACTTCGACTGGTCCGGAGATCATCACTCTTGGCGAAGATCCAACGCCTGCTAAGCACCCAAGGCTTGTCACCTTCCTTGCAATAACAGCAATGCTGCTCTTCATAATTTGTATTGCTAGCGTAAAATATTACCAGATCTCCCAAGCCATCGCCAAAGGCAAGAATTTCAAACTCCCCCCGGATGCCGTCACCTCGCTGACGATAACCAGAGAATCGGTGGCCCCAGTTCTTGAATCCGTCGGCTCCCTTGCCTCACCGCAGGGTGTAACATTAAGCGCTGATCTCCCTGGCATCGTGACAAACATCGCCTTTGAATCCGGGACGACCGCGACCAACGGGCAACTTTTGATCCAGTTGGACACCCGCCAGGAGGAGGCGCAACTGCGAACCGCCAAGGCCAAACTTTTTCTCGCACAGCAAAATCTCGACCGGGCCAAGGATCTCAATGACAAGCACGTGATCGCAACCTCCGCCTATGATGAAGACAAAAGTGGTTTCGATGTCGCAGTGGCTTCTGTCGATGAGATGCAAGCGGCCATTGACCGGAAGACGATCCGTGCCCCGTTCAGCGGAGTCATTGGAATTCGGCAGGTCAATGTCGGTCAATATCTCAAGAGTGGTGATCCCATAGTTCAACTGGAGTCGCTGGATCCGATTTATGTGAATTTCGCGTTGCCTCAGCAAAATATCGGCAGTCTCAAAGTGGGTCAGCTTGTGAAAGTGCAGGCGGACGGATTGCCTGGCAAAATCTTCCCAGGTACCATCACGGCACTCAACTCACTGGTTGATACCAACACGCGTAATATACAGGTACAGGCAACCATTCAGAATCCGGATCATGTGCTGCGATCCGGAATGTTTGCCGGTATCCAGGTCGAGTTGCCGGTACGTGAGAATGTTGTCCTGATTCCTTCCACAGCCATCCAATACGCCCCCTATGGTGACTCCGTCTTTGTCATCGAGGACATGAAGGGGCCTGATGGTGCCGACTTTCTTGGAGTTAGAGAACAGTATGTGACACTTGGAAAGTCACGGGGAGACCAGATCGAAATCCTGAGCGGTCTAAGGCAGGGGGATGTAATTGCCACCTCAGGCATTTTCAAACTTCATCCTGGCGGGGCCGTCAAAATCAACAACAGCGTCCAACCTGGGAACGATCCGGCCCCGAAACCTGAGGATAGTTGAGGCGTCTCCTAGAGCGCCTCCTTCTCATGAAACTAACCGATCTCTTCGTCAAGCGCCCCGTACTGGCGCTGGTGGTCAATCTTATCATTCTTCTCGCCGGGCTTCAGTCGATCCATGTGCTTAACGTACGCCAGTACCCGCGCAGCGACATCGCAGTGATCAAGGTGACGACTAACTATGTCGGGGCAAATGCCGATCTTGTGCGCGGATACATCACGACACCGTTAGAGAAGGTCATCGCCGCAGCCGAGGGAATAGATTACATCGAAAGTTCGAGCGCGCAAGGTGTCAGCACGATCACGGTACACCTCAAACTTAATTATGATCCCAATGCCGCGCTGACCCAGATTCAGGCAAAGCTGGCACAGGTTCGGAACGATCTCCCTCCCGAAGCCGAGAGCCCTGCTATTGAGCTGCAGAACGCCGACGAACTTCGAGCAGCTATGTATCTGGGCTTTTCGGCTCCCGATCTCAAGCCGAACCAACTAACCGACTTCCTGATTCGTGTCATCCAGCCAAAGTTGACCGCGATTGCAGGTGTGCAGCGGGCCGATGTTCTAGGCGCGAGGGTCATCGCCATGCGCATCTGGCTGAAACC
>PLEU01000197.1 GCA_003136515.1 Spartobacteria bacterium | reverse complement strand
TGTCTGCAATGGTTGCATCTCCCGAGCACCATGGTTATCGCAACCGGATCACAGTGCATGTGAAGGAGGGGTTGGCGGGTTTTTTTGCCGAAGGTTCCAATCGTGTTGTGCCGGTGGACAGGTGCCTGATTGCCTCAGATGATGTGAATGCCGGGCTCAAGGAACTTCGGGAGTCACGTCCGAGGGACGGTGATTACCTGATCGGTGAGAAGAAGCGCTATGGGGGGTTTCGCCAGGTCAATAATTCCGTTGCTGGGATTCTTCAGGAAACGGTGACTGCAGGGATCCGTTCCGATAGAGAAAAGGGTCGAGTTGGCGAGTTGCTTATCGATGCCTATTGTGGTGCAGGGTTCTTTGCCCACGTGCTCCAATCGCTTTTTAACAAGGTAATCGGGATAGAGAGATCCATAGGTTCCGTGGCGATGGCCCGGCGGAGGGCTGCTTCCAATGAGGAATATCTGGAAGGTGGGGTGGAAGAAATGCTCCCAGCGGCTCTGTCTTCTGGCTCCTCCGGGGGGACGACACTGATTCTTGATCCTCCTTCCGAAGGTCTTGCCACTGAGGTGACCGACGCAATCCTTGAAAGGCCCCCTGCCAGAATCATCTATGTGTCATGTGATCCGGCAACGCTGGCCCGCGATGTACGCCGACTCTCAGGGCGCTATCGTTTGGATCGAGTTACACCGCTCGACATGTTCCCGCAGACGGCGGAGATCGAGTCAGTTTCCCTCTTTGAANNAAACCTCACGGTGGAAATTCCCCGTAACAAACTAGTCGTAATTACCGGACCTAGCGGCTCGGGAAAATCATCACTGGCCTTTGACACGCTTTTTGCAGAAGGCCAGCGACGTTATGTCGAGAGTCTCTCGGCATATGCCCGGCAGTTTCTGGATAAGATGCAGAAACCGGAGGTGGATCATATCGAGGGACTTTCACCTGCGATTGCGATTGAGCAGCGAATAGCTCCTCCAAATCCCCGCTCTACGATCGCGACGACGACCGAAATTTATGACTACCTCCGGGTACTCTATGCCGCCATTGGTGTGCCGCATGATCCTGCCACGGGGGTGGCTATCAGTCGCCAGTCACCAGAGCAGATCACAGATCGTATACTGGGGTGGCCGGAAGGAACGCGTCTTATGCTCCTCTCTCCGCTCGTGAGGAATGAAGCAGGAGAGTTTCGCGATGTGATTGAGCGCGCTCGGAGGGAGGGGTTTGTAAGACTGAGAATTGATGACGAGATTGTGGATCTTGGAAGACCGGAACCGATCAAGTTGCTGAAGACTAAAAAACACAACATTGAAGCAGTGGTCGATCGTCTGGCTCTAAAAAATGATGAGGAAGGAGGAGGGATCCGTGAGCGTCTGCTGGACTCGTTGGAAACGGCGCTGCGTTGGGGAGGCAATATGGTGATTATTTTGTATCAAGAAAAGAGTGGAACCTCCGGCATTTGGAAAGAAGCCCGATTCTCCACCGATTTTTCCAATCCGGAGACTGGATTCACCATGCCTCGCCTGACACCACGGCATTTCTCCTTCAACAGTCATCTTGGTGCCTGTCCCTCGTGTCAGGGCCTTGGGACACAGCCGTTTTGCGATCCATGTTTGCTTGTGGATGAGGAAATGACGTTGGCAAAAGGGGCGATCCGTCCATGGCGGACTCCCGACAAGCGCATGGGAAGGTTTTATAGAATGGTGATCGAGGAATTGTGTGCAGCTACAGCGGCTTCATTGGAAATTCCATTTCGCGAGCTACCCGAGGAATTCAAACAACGACTGTTCTATGGAACGGATGTCCTTTCTCAGGGGAAGCCGTTCGAGGGCCTCGTCTCTCTGGTTGAGCGGCAGATGGAAACCTCCGGAAGTGAGTTGAGAAAGAATAGGCTGAAGGCTTACTTTGCCCGCAGGGAATGTGCGACCTGCGGTGGCTCGCGGTTACGACCTGAGATCCTGGGGGTCACTCTCAGAAGCGAAGTCGAGGGAGTGTGTCGGGAGTGGAATATCGAGCGATTCTGCGCTCTTCCGGCCGTAAGTGCCAGAGAGGTGCTGGCCGGATTGCAGCTATCTGTAATGGAGCGCAAGATGGTGGAGGATTTGGTTAGGGAGATTGGGGCGCGGCTCGGATTTTTGCTGGAGGTCGGACTTGGTTATTTGACGCTCAATCGAGAAAGCGGGACCCTCTCAGGAGGCGAGGCGCAAAGGATCAGACTTGCAACCCAGATCGGATCGGGGCTTGCCGGGGTGCTCTATGTGCTCGATGAGCCCAGTATCGGACTGCATCAACGAGATAATGAGCGACTCCTTCGCACGCTTCGCGGGCTACGCGATATGGGGAATTCGCTTGTCGTCGTCGAACATGATGAAGAGACGATTTTGGCTGCGGATTACATTATTGATATGGGGCCTGGAGCAGGACCCCGGGGCGGGGAGATCGTGGCAGAGGGAAAACCGGAGGAAATCCTCAAGAATACTGCATCGTTGACGGGAAAGTTCCTCTCCGGTGCCGCCAGAATATCCGTACCTCGTCTGCGTCTGCGTCCCCCGGTCGAGCCAGCTCCGGGACCAGGTTGGCTTACGGTCACGGCCGCGTCGGAGAATAATCTTAAGAGGCTGACGGTCGGTTTTCCCGCTGGGCTTCTGACCTGCGTCACCGGGGTCTCAGGAAGCGGTAAATCAACCCTAGTGAATGACATATTGCACCGCTCGCTGGCGCGCCAGTTTCATGGAACAAAGGAGTCACCGGGGGCGCATGGGCAGATTCTAGGGGTGGATCAGTTTGATAAGGTTGTGGTGATTGATCAAAGTGGGATCGGACGAACGCCACGTTCCAATCCGGCGACCTATTCCGGTGTCTTTGGTCCGATCAGGGAGTTGTTCAGCGGGTTGCCGGCGGCGAAGGTGAGGGGCTATGGGCCCGCACGTTTTTCCTGTAATGTGAAGGGAGGGCGCTGCGAGCAGTGTCAGGGCGATGGAATGATCCGAATCGAGATGCATTTTCTGGCGGATGTCTTTGTGGAGTGTGAGCGTTGCCGGGGAAGTCGTTTTAACCGCGAAACACTCGAAATATCTTACAAAGGAAAGAATATCTCTGACGTGCTTCAAATGACTATTGATGATGCGACGGGATTTTTCCGCGTGATTCCGTCCATCCATGCGAAGTTGGAAGTTCTTCAGGAGGTTGGTCTAGGCTATCTGAAACTCGGTCAATCGGCGACTACCCTCTCGGGAGGAGAGGCACAGCGTCTGAAACTGGCGAGTGAGCTTTCACGAAAAGCCACTGGCCGCACACTCTACCTGCTGGACGAACCGACCACGGGGCTNNACGAAGTGGCGGAACATCCCTCCAGTTATACCGGAACCTGGCTGCGGCGGGTTTTGAGAAAATGATAACAGGTCGATTTGTCCGTGGACTCTATGTGGTGACGTCTCTGCTGATGTTGCACCTTTTGTCCGACTCTATCTCAATGGCCCAGCAAACCAATGCTGGGACGGCGACGGACGGGTTGACCGCCGATGCCGATCTGGCAAATCGGGCGACGAGTGAAGATCTTCCTCAAATTTCTGCGGCAGTGCTTCGCACGCAGATTCAGCAGGAACAGGATTTGGAGAAGCGTGCAGAATTAACACGACGGCTGGTCGCACTGCTTGTCTCCGGAGGACGCTTTGACGAGGCCTTGGCGGTTAGTAGCACTGCAGATGCCGGCAAGGATCCACTTTTGGCCTATTGGAAGGCTGAGGCGATGATCGGAAGTGGCGACTATAGCGCCGCTGCCGCTCTTCTTTCCCCTCTATTAGAGCAGCAAAAACCGGGTGTCATGTCAGATCGCATCACCCTGGCTCTAGCACGTGCACTCCGTGGAAAGAAACAACCCGATCAGGCGCTAAAACTTCTGAACACTATAGCGCCAGATTCCCCAGTTATCGAGGATGCCTCGTTGGAAATGGTGGCTGATCTGTTGGCTCTTGGGAGAAACACGGAGTCTCTCAAGCTCTTGCAGGGGTTTGCTCCGGCCAGTGAGGAGGGTAAAGCTATGAAGGTCTACCTGAAGGGGCTAATCGCATGGGAGTCCGGAAGGACCGATGAAGCGCGCAAGATCTTTCTATCGGTGCCTGCAAGCACCCCGTGGTCTGGTGCCGCCTCTACGCTTGGTGCGGCTCTTTGTTATGCAAGTTCCGGCAAGCCACAGGCGGGAATAGATCTGATGGAAAAACATCTCGATACCGTTGATGACGACCTCCTGCTTCCAGAGCAGTTTCGACTGCTTAATCAGCTCTATCAGTCGGCCTCTACTCCCGACACGACGATGTTGAAGAAATGGGCGGAGGATTCCGCCCGTCCTGCGAGGGCTAGACTTGCCGCCATGTATCAGGCAAAAGGGGAGTTTCGGCTGAATCATCCCGAACTTGCAGAGACGCTGCTGGACGCTTTTATCCGCCACAATGTTGATGATCCCCTTGCTGATCAGGCAAGGGTTCTTCTGAGCGCATCCCGCCTCAGACGGGGTCTGAGCGATGATGCTCTAGGATGGGCTTCCGACAGACCTGGAGCCACTCCTGAGATTCGGGCCAGGCTTGCTTACCTGCGCGGACTTGCAGCAGCCAATCTTGGAAAGTTCGAGGATGCAAAAATCGATTTTCAGTTCGCCGCTTCGCTCGATCCTAAACTCTCCCAAGATGCCCTATTCAATAAGACCCTGTTGATAGCGACCACCGACAGGGGCAAACTCGACACGTCGGAGGCCGCCCTGAGCATGTTGAAACAAACAGATGGTCCCCCGTCCCAAGAAATGGAGTTTCAGATGGCTCTTGATCTTGCCCGTCGAGGTAGTGCCGATGGGCTGACGCTGCTAGAGAAGGTGGCGGATGAGACCCCGGATCCTGTGCTTAAATCAAGAGCCCGTTTGGCAGCCGCTGAGCTAAAAATGAAAGCGGGTCAGGGAGGAGCTGCAACGCAGGAACTGGCGACTGCCGTCCACGAAAATTCAAGCGACCCGGAACGGGAGGAGTATCTCAACATTTTCCTGAAAGATACGGGGAAGAAAGCAGACGCTTCCAGTGTGATTGCCGCAGCACAGGCTTTTCTCCAGGCGCATCCCGATTCACGCTTTGTTTCCGAAGTTCGGCTCAAGCTGGCCGAGGCCCTTCTCTCCTCGGGCGATGTGCAGGGTGCCCGCGTCGAGTTTGAGCAACTGGCCTCTTCCGGTTCCGGCACCGAGATCGGGCGCCGTGCCCTTTTTCTGGCAGCCCAATCGGCAGCCCGTTTGATGGATCCGGCGTCACTGGATGATTCCCTGATGCTCTATGAGAGGGTGGCCGAGACTGGCACCAATGACCAACTCGTCTGGCAGGCAAGACTCCAGGAGGGGGCTTTGAAAAACGCCCAGAATCTGCCAACGGAANNTGGCTATTTACGACAAAATCCTTTCTTTCCAGGAGACCCAGGGAGCAGTCGGACCTGATCTGGAGCTCCGCGCCGCCACGCTCATGGCCAAGGCTGACACGCAGCATCAACTCGGAGCCAAGGATCCGGCACAGGAGAGGGAGGCGCTAAAGACCTGGCAGCAGGTTGCCGGTGATCCGACAATGCCGCTGCGCTGGCGTAATGAGGCCCTTTGCAAGAGTGGCCTGATCCTTGAAAGTCTGGGTGAGGGGGATGCCGCTCTCGCCACCTATTATCAGGCATTCAAGAATCCCCGCACGACGGAGCCCGAAAAGCTCTGGCATGACAAGGCGGCCTTTGAGGCCGGGCGTCTGCTGGAGAGTCGCAAGCAGTGGAATGACGCCGTGGCCCTTTATACTCAGGTCCTTGCTGAAGGG
>PLEU01000126.1 GCA_003136515.1 Spartobacteria bacterium | reverse complement strand
GCCTTCAATGCCCTGCTCAAGACACTGGAAGAACCACCGGAGCACGTGAAGTTTCTCTTTGCTACAACGGAGGCTCAGAAGGTTCCCTCAACCATCCTAAGCCGATGCCAGCGTTTTGATCTGCGCCGACTGACTCCGGAACTGATCGCCAATCACCTTCTTTTCATCGCCAAGAGCGAGGAGATCGCTCTGGAACCTGCTGCCGCCCAAGCCATCGCCAGGGGAGCTGACGGAGCCCTGCGGGATGCGGAGTCGATGCTTGATCAGGTGGTCGCCTTTTGCGGCACGACGATCAGCGCCGCCGAGGTGCATCAAGTCTTTGGATTCACGCCGCGTGAATCCATTCTCCAGCTCGTTGAGGCATTGCTGAATCGCGATACCCACACCGCCCTTGCCGTAATCAGATCCCAAAGCGAGGCCGGAAAGGATCTCTCCCGCCTCTTGGCTGATCTTGTCGGTTTGCTCCGTGATATCCTAATTTGCAAAGTCCATCNNCGCCTCCGCTGGACGAGTGATAAGAAGCTCCAGTTGGATGTGACACTGATCAAGGCGGTCCATCTGCTGGAAGAGGTAAGCCTGAGCGATCTCGTTGACGTCCTCTCGGCTATACGCAGTGGATCCAATCTCCCGGAGCAACGACAGATCACCTCACCACGACAATCCGCCAGTCCCACACCGCCTCCCCAGGGTACGGAAACACCGAAGCCCAGAGACCCCTCCCCAAAATTCACCATACCAAATTCCCCTAAAGGGGAGCGCATTCCTGCTCCCGAAGTCGTTGCCTCCCCAGCCTCCAACTCTGAGCTTGCCGATCCCTGGCACCCAATCGCCATGGAACTCGCCAGTGATTCCCCCTTAAAATTTGGCTGGATGGAGGACAGCCGCTTCGTGGAGAGAGTCGGCAATACGATCGTCGTAGAATTCCCCCCCTCGGTAGAGGCCAAGACCCAGACTCTTTTCTGGCCTCAGGCTGTCAGAAAGATCGAGGAGTGTCTTTCAACTCACCTTGGAGCCAGAATCACCTTGGAGAGCCGATTCACCGGAGAGGAATCTCCTGTCACCCCGGAGCCGGAGTTATCACCATCTGTCGAACGTGAGATGAGGGAGCCATCAAGGCCAAAGAGTCCCGCCTCGGTACCTCCCGAACCTTCCCTTCCCTCAATCAGCGCCGATGAGCTTGCGTCTTTCAAAAATGATCCACTAATCCGCAAAGCGCTCGAGATATTCAACGCAGAGATCCTGATTTCACCACAAGCGAGTTAACCGCAACACTAATACNNACCAACAATGAATATCGCCAAGATGATGAGCGCGGCCGCCAATGCCCAGAAAAAGATGACCCAAATTCAGGATGACCTCGCGAAGCGCGAGGTGGAAGCCACCTCCGGCGGCGGCAAAGTCTCAGTAAAGGTCACCGGAGCCGGAGATATCCTTTCAATCAAAATAGCTCCCGAAGTCGTCAGCCCCGATGATGTCGAGTTGCTAGAGGATCTGGTCCTCAGTGCCGTGCGTCAGGCAACAAGTGATGCAAAAAAACTCGCCTCCGATGAAATGGGCAAGCTCACCGCCGGCCTTGGTATCCCGGGACTCCCGTTCTGAGCGGCAGGACTCTTTCAACCAAACGCCAGTTTCATTCCAAAAATCCCTAAGCAGGGAGATTTCCTGAAACAAGCCATCCTAGATTCCTTTGCTGATTTTTCCCGTTCCGGATTTATTTCACTCCCTAACCAATGTCCCATCCCACTCTTTTCTCCCCGATTTCTTTGGGTCCGCTGGAATTGCCCAACCGCATCTTCATGGCGCCGCTTACCCGGTGCCGCGCCTCGGCCGGAAATGTCCCCACTGAGCTAAATGCCGAATACTACGCCCAACGCGCATCGGCAGGCCTTATCATTTCAGAGGCAACTTCCGTCACACCTCGTGGCTACGGCTATCCCAACACTCCTGGAATCCACACGGAATCCCAGGTTGAGGGTTGGAAAAAAGTGACTTCGGCGGTACATGCCAAGGGAGGACGCATCTATCTCCAACTCTGGAATGTGGGCCGGATCTCCCACCCATCCTATCAGCCGAACGGTGAACTCCCTCTCGCCCCTTCTCCCGTCAAACCGAAGGGAAAGATCTTCACCGGAACTGCAATGGAAGAATATGTCACCCCGCGTGCGCTGGAGACCTCCGAGATTCCCGGAATCATCTCGGAGTATTTGCATGGAGCGACGCTGGCGAAGGAGGCAGGGTTTGACGGAGTGGAGATCCATAATGCCAACGGCTATCTGCTGGACCAATTCCTTCGTGACGGGACAAACCATCGCACCGATCTCTACGGTGGGTCTGTAAAGAACCGGATCCGGCTCACAATCGAGGTTACCGAGGCCGTCACCGGAGTCTGGGGTGGGGATCGGGTCGGTATCCGCTTCTCTCCAAGCGGGGTCTTCAATGACATGCATGATAGCAATCCGCTCGAAACCTTTGGCTGCGTGCTTGGAGAACTGAGTCGGTTCGGCCTTGCTTATGCTCACATCACCCAGGTCACGGCACAGGATATTGCACACGGGGCCATCTCCGGTGTCGGTCCTAGGGAACTTCGCCCTTTCTGGAATGGCAGGATCGTCTCCGCCGGAGGCTTTACACTGGAAACGGGTAACGCCGCCCTCGCCGAGGGTTGGGCCGACGCGATTGCTTTCGGAGTTCCCTTTTTGTCCAATCCCGATCTCCCCAAGCGTTTCCGACTCGGGGCTCCCCTGAATACGCCGGACGAAACAACCTTCTATGCAAGCGGCTCCAACGGATACACCAACTATCCCTTTCTCGATTAAGGAAGGCCCTACTCGGAAGAGCCGGATCTATTTAAAAGTCTAAATGTCACGATCAGAAGGAGGATCGCAGGCACCACGAGGGAAAGGATATCGATTGCACTGTGGATGATCTCTCCTCGGACGAGTTCACCGCTCACTCCTCCTCCCCATTGAAGGGGATGCCAGAAAGCCCAGGAGGTGAAGAGTGCTCCAGCGACAATTATCCCCACCGAGAGACGGGCCTCCAGGACGAAACCCGCTTCCGGAGCGTGCCGGGAAAGTCCCACAAGGAGCAGCGCCGCTGCATAAGCAAGCAGGACAAGAGCGGCAATATGAGAGAGCGGAGCGGCTAATGCCAGCAGCAAGAGTGTTACACCAAGCTGCACGAATACCCCTCTATTCTTACTTCCCGGGAGTAGAGCCAAACCAAAACAGAAGAGCACTGTTGGCACTCCTAGTGACCAGGCAATGATGCGATCTTGAGGTGCGAGGAGTTGACCCGTCACGGCATAGGAATTTCCGGCAAGTTCAAAGGCCTGCTGCCAAGACTGCCAGACTCCGTTCTCAAACCATGCCGCCCCCCCTAAGGCAACGGAGGAGAGGATCAGGGGGAATCTCCGGGATCGCGCGACACAAGCGCTCGAGAGCACGAGCAGCAGGGAGGCCATGAAGGTCAAAGCCACCGCGAGGCGGAGCACGATTTCGACAGTAGAATACTCTCCGGCGGAGAGGGTCAGGAGGGAGTCCATCAGGGTAGGTTACTAAATCTCCACCGGATCGCCGAACTCAATCTGAAGATTTCGGGCCAGACGGATCAACTCCGGAGCAGGGTGTTTCTTGCGCCCTACCACCTGTTCCAGATCCACAAGTGTCGTCCGTCCCTTCGAAAGAGCAGTCATCGAACCAATCTCCTGTTGAAGCAGTCCCGTCACTGCAAGTTCGCCGAAGCGGCTTGCAATCATGCGGTCAAAATGAGTGGGAATACCACCCCTCTGCACATGTCCAAGAACCGTCTTGCGGATTTCCTGCTCAAATCCTCCGGAGCGTTCCACCTTGATCCTAGAAATGAAGGTCTCGGCATCACAGACCCCCTCCGCCAGCACGATGATGGAATTATCCCTCTTTTGGAAACGATCTTCCAACAGGGAGACAATCCTTTTCATATTGTAAAAATATTCCGGAATCACAGCAACCTCGGCTCCGCAACTGATAGCGGTGGTCAGGGCAAGATAGCCGGAATTGCGCCCCATAACTTCGATCAGAAAACAGCGGCGGTGGGAGCGCGCCGTATCCCGGATACGGTCGAGCATCTCCATGATGGTATTGGCGGCCGTATCGACGCCAATTGCCATTTCAGTCCCCGCCATGTCGTTGTCGATACTGGCAGGGATGCCTACAACCGGCATTCCACGCCGAGAAAGCTCGAGCGCACCAGCAAGCGAACCGTCACCTCCGATCACCACAAGACCATGAATTCCAATGTCTTGGAGTTTTTTCCTAGCCACATCGATATTACCCGCATGATAGAAACGCTTACAGCGGCTAGACTGCAGAATGGTTCCACCACGGTCGATGATCCCAGACAGGAGGTGCTCCTCTATCTCCTCTAGATTCCCATCGAAGATGCCATCATAACCGTTGTTGATGCCAATTACCCTGCACCCCTGCTGGAGCGCCGTCCTCACAACAGCCCTGATGGCCGGATTCATTCCCGGGGCATCGCCCCCTGAAGTCAAAACGCCAATGGTTTTCATGGTTTGAGGATGCTCTCAGGGGGTAAAGAGCACCGCAACCTTAGCACGATAAAATAAAATTACAGCATGGATAAAATTTATTGAACAAACCTCCGGCACAACGGTCTGTCATTATAGGTTTACGTTGGGAGCGGGTCACCTCGCACCGGTTTCATGGTTTTTCCGGTTCGATTCAAGGTGACCCGCTTTTTTTACCCGGGAATCGGGAAATCAACAAAGTGACTCTTGCCTCCGGAGAGTGTCTCAGATAGCTCCAAGAGAAGTGATTCACCAATCCCATGTCTGAAACCATCCTGTTGATCGAGGACGAGGAGGATGTCTCCGATCTCATCCGCTACCATCTCAAGAAGGCAAAATTTCGTGTTCTCAGCGCCCGTGATGGGGCCGAGGGTCTAGATTCAGCCATGGACGCGCGGCCGGACGCTGTCGTCCTCGACATCATGATGCCTAAATTCAACGGTTATGAGGTCGCCAAAAAGCTCAAGGCCGATCCCCTCACCGAGCCGATCCCTATTCTCTTTCTCAGCGCCAAGGGCGAGGCGGAGAGCCGGATCAAAGGGCTGGAACTCGGTGCAGATGATTATATTTCGAAACCTTTCAGCCCGAGGGAGCTGGTACTTCGCATCCAGGCGCTACTTCGCCGCAAACGATCCGCCTCCACTCCGGAAATCATCCAGGCCGGCCCCTTTCATCTCGACCGGGCCACGCTCAAAGTCACTCTCGACGGCGAGCGGCTTGACCTGACGTCGACGGAATTCAAGCTCCTCTCCCTGTTAGTCGCGAAGGAAGGGGCCATCCAGTCACGCGAAGGCCTCCTTAAGGAGGTCTGGGGATACGGTCCTTCTGTCGATACCCGCACGGTGGACACACATATCAGACGCCTTCGGGAGAAGCTTGGCGAATATGCTCCTCTTCTCCAAACGGTACGCGGTGAAGGATACCGCTTTGTTTCGGTAGCGGGCTAGTTCTGATGCGCGACTTCCTTGAGGGTCTTGCGATCCTGCTTCTTCTGGGAGCAGCCGCTCTCCGTTGGTTGATACTCCCGGCTCGGGAGTTGCTGTCCGTNNGGATTGCTTCAGGTGACTATCGACCCGTCATCCTGAGCGGCGTACCGCGGTTTTTCAACCGGGCTGCTGCTAATCTGCGGATAACAGCGGAGACACTGGCCAGACAGCAGACACTTCTCGCCGAGGAAGAATTCAGCCTCGCGATGATTCTGGGTAGAATGACTGAGGGAGTGGTCATTACCGGTCCGGATCTGAGGATTCGACTGGTGAACGAGGCGGCATCGGCCATGTTCAACCTCCAAGCTAAAACGGAAGGATTCCTCCTTCATGAGGTTTTCCGCAACCACGGGCTTCAGGGAGTCGTTCACAATGCCGCGCTCACCGGGGAAGTGGAAGTGGGGGAATTCACAACCATCATCAGTGGACGCAGCGACCCCTGTCATTTGGTTGTCACCGCTGCGCCACTCAAGGCGCCCGAAAAGAAATCCGCGGACGGTTTACTGATCGTGCTGCATGACATAACTCGGCTGAAAGAACTGGAATCGGTACGCCGTCAATTCGTCGCCAATGTGTCCCACGAGTTCCGAACACCCCTGTCCATCATTCACGGCGATCTCGAGACAATGGAACAAAAAGGTACGAGCCGCGAAATGATGCGCAAGTCCATCTCCGTGATGCGACGTCACTGCGATCGTCTCAACCTGCTACTCGACGACCTTCTAACCATCAGCCGGATTGAAGAGAAGGGAGTCGATCTGGAGATGGAGCCGGCAAGCCTCGGTGTCATCCTAACAAACGTCGTCGAGCAGATGGAGCGTGAGATCGAGGGCCGTGGTGTGAATCTTACACTCTCCATGGCGCCCGATCTGCCGCTGGTAAAAGTCGATATTTACAGAATTGAACAGGCCTTTTCCAATCTTCTCGCAAATGCCCTGCGCCACGGGCGAACTCAGGGAGGGGTCATTGAAATCTGCGTCTTGGTACGGGAACTAGAGCTGATCGTAAAATTCATAGACAACGGTCCCGGCATTCCCCTTCAGGATCAGGAGCATATCTTCGAGCGTTTTTACCGCGTCGGTGGTGACAGGGCTCGCCACACGGGAGGAACGGGCCTTGGCCTCTCTATCGTGAAAAACGTTATTCAGGCTCATCGTGGTCGCATAGAGGTGGAAAGTAAAACGGGCGCAGGTTCCACCTTTACAATTTTCCTCCCCTTAGAAACCGATCCCTCCACAGGTGCCAGCTCTTACATTGACAAGGCCGACTCGTAAAACGAAGGTACTCAACCTCGTGCTGCCAGCATCCTGCGGAAGCCTTGGGTCGAACCTTTTCTGAATATTCACCCCACAGCGTTAGTCAGCCCTAAAGCCACTCTTGGAAACAATGTGGAAGTCGGTCCCTATGCCATTTTGGAGGAGGAAGTCACACTTGGAGATGACTGCACCGTACAGGCTCATGCCGTGTTGACGGGCCGCGTAACGCTGGGGTCACGAAATCTTGTCGGTTACGGTGCTGTGATTGGTTCGAAACCCCAGGATTTCGCTCACAAGAATATTACAAGAAGTGAGGTTATCATTGGTAACGACAATATATTCAGAGAGCATGTCACGATTCACCGTGGCACCGCCGAGGGATCAAGCACGCAGGTCGGAGATGGAAACCTACTGATGGGGGGGGTTCACCTCGGTCATAATGTCTCGGTTGGCAACCGCACCGTCATGGCTAACAACTGCCTGCTCGCCGGTTATGTCCAAGTGGGCGATGACGTCGTGCTAGGAGGAGGTGCTGTTTTTCACCAGTTTCTGCGGATCGGCAAGATGTGCATGATCCGGGGAGGCACGGCTTGGAGTAAAGACATCCCTCCTTTCACCGTTGGACTTATCATCAATGTGGTCTGCGGGATCAATGCTGTTGGAATGCGGCGCAAGGGGATCAGCAGCGCTGAGAGGGCTGATGTCAAACGTGCCTACAATCTACTCTATCGCAGCGGTCTGAATGTCAATCAAGCCATAGAACGGGCTAGGTCAGTTGCTTGGTCAGAGCAGGCGGAAAGCTTCGTCACATTCATCACACACCGCACAAAACGGGGATTGTGCAGTGCTAGGGGAAACGATTTCGGAGGGGAACCAAGTGACAGGTCGGATCAGGCTGAAGCGGCCATGTGATTCACCTCATGGGTCGTCTGCTCCTGCAGATGGGACTCAATTAGAGCATCGAGCCCGGCAAGCGAAGCGACGGCTGAAAGATGGCCGCGCAGGGGACGGGCCGCTGGCATTCCCCGCGTATAAGACATCAGGCGCGATCTCATCCCCTGCATTGCAATCTTCTCATCGCCGCGCGCAATGATCTCCTCGGAACAATGGCGGCGCACGAGATCCCATCGATCATGGAGGGTCGGCGGGTTAAAGTCCTGGCCCGCTAGGGCTGCGGTCACTTCGGCAAAGATCCAGGGATTGGCCATGGCTGCCCGTCCGATCATGAAACCGGAGACACCAGATTGCCGACGCAGCAGAGCGGTGGCACCATCAGCGATGTCCCCGTTTCCAATAACGGGGATTTTCACGGCGGCGGCAACCAAGGAAATCACCTCCCAGTTGGCATTTCCGNNACATCCCTGCGCCCGTGTCCTGCCATGCACGGCGACGCGACGCACGCCTGCTCCTTCGAGAATTCGAGCCGTCTCCGTGGCATTGATGGAGGCGTCATCCCAGCCGATACGTATTTTTGCCGTGACCGGAAGCGGGGCGCAGGCGCGAACCACGGCGACGGCTATCCGTCCCAGTTGCGGACAATCGCGCAGGAGGGAAGAACCTCCGTGCCGGCAAACCACCTTGTTGACGGGGCATCCGAAGTTAAGGTCGATAAAATCGGGGTTCACCCAGTCGATCACTTTTCTGGCAGCCTCGGCCAGCCTTTCTGGATCGCCGCCAAAGAGTTGCACCCCCATCGGCCGCTCTGATTCCATGAAATCCACATAGCTCCGGGTGCGGGCGTTGCGATGCATGATACCGTCGGCGGAAACAAATTCCGTCGTGAGAATGTCGGCCCCCTTCTCCCTGCAGATTCTCCGAAATATAGAGTTCGTCACCCCGGCCATCGGAGCCAGAAAGAGCGGGAATGAGCCCCCTTTCCTGTTCAGGTCATTCATGAAAAATCAGACGGCCCCGGAGGCAGGAAGGGGTGTTTCCTCCCCAGTTGGCGATTTCGGCGCCATGGAAAGACCAGCAAGTAGTGCTGAAACCTCAGCTTGGACCGCAACGAGATCGGAAAGTGACAGATTCGGATCGGTGATAATGAAGGTCTCTCCCGTCACTGTATGTTCATAGACAAGCAATCCTTTCTCAGAAGTTGGCTGCGGTCGAAGGATTCGCTTGCGCTCCAGCATCACTGCTAGCAGATAACGGGTATTGCGGTGCGCTGGCTCATGACTATCCACGAGCCGCCTCAGCATCCCTTCGGCATCGTCCCGCCGCAGCGTCTCGGGGGGCGGGGGTGCAGGTAGTTCAAACTTGGAGCGCCAGGAGGAAAACACTGGCTCGGCGGCAGGATCGGCAGAAAGCGCTTTCCACGCTTCTTCACTGAGATCGGCCCTTCGGAATTCATCACCCTCCCTGAAGAGTGCCGTGTAAAAGATTTCCCCTTCCTTAAAAGGCCGACCCGTGTTACTGCAAACCTCAGATCGTGATTTGATATTCCACTCTTGCTGCATTTCGGAAGATTAAGGGCATCTCAGAGACCGGGCAACCGCAACTTCGGAAATTCACGGCCTGTTGCCCGTACCCAGAAAAGATAGAGTCCGATCACGAAAAATATAAGGACAGGACCCCAGGCANNGATACAGACCGATCGTGAAAAAAATCAGAATCGGTCCCCAGGCCGCGACCCAGGCGGGTATGCGATCTCCCTTCCCGAGTGCCAGAAATAGGCTGCTGGAGAACAGTAGTGCCGCGAATAGTCCTATGGCAGTTCCCACCCCACCCATTATACCGCGTCGTCCGATCACAACCCCCATAGGCCCCGCAAGAAAGATCACCACCAGACAGACACAGGGAAGGGCCATGCGGTAGTGCCAATGGGTCAGAAAGGGCGCCAGACGTGTCTGAGGAAATTCTGCATTGTATTTCAGGTAGTCCGTCAGGTCGGGAAGTCCGAGGTACTCCGAGTTCATCGCCGCGCTCGCGATTTTCCAGGGTGTCTCGTGCCATCCCCTGATATCAAGCCTTGGCAAAGATTCCGATGAGATGAGATTTCCCCCCTCGTCAACGGTCACATGACGGGCATCCTGAAGGGTCCATATCCCCGTCCCTTGAGTGAAAAAGGCCCGGTCTCCATACCATATCTCGGTCACGATGCCGGACTCATCCTGCTGGATGATTTCAACGCGAGTGGACCGAGAATTCTTCACATCAAGCGAACTGAAAAACCATAGTCGGTGGTCCTCGCGATTGCGGAAGAGATAATCGGTAAGCTTATTCTCTTTCTGCACGCCGGTTTTGATCTGATCTTTCAGGTCATCGCGTACCGCGCCCGCTTGTGGAGCGAGCTGATAGTTCAGTAGGGCAACAACCCCGGTCATTAGTAGTCCAACCAGGACCAAGGGGAGAAAAATCCTGTAGAGACTCCTTCCGGCGCAGAGCATGGAGATGATCTCATTCCTCCGTGACATTTGGGTCAGCATATAAAGCAGCGCCAGAAGCAATCCGACAGGAATACTCAACACAAGTACACTTGGAATCTGTAACAGGTAGAACCGGATGATCAGAACAAGAGTCCCGTGCAGTCCAAGGTTTGAGAATCCTGAGATGAAATCTGGCAAGTTGACACTCAGATCCCAGATCAGCCAAACGGCGATAAATCCGCTGACGCAGTAAAAAAACGGCAGAAGAAATTTTTTAAGAAGATACCGGTCGAGAATCATCATGGAAGTCTCCGGCAGAAAGCCATTGCAGGCAGCCGGAAAGAAAAGGATTCTGACTCCTCTGCCATTCATCCTGCAACCGCAATCAGCGCACCCTATTCCACGAACACCCCATGATTTCTATCAATGAGGAATTTCACCCCGAGATCACTGGAAGACCGGATCCCCGGGGGGAATTTGAACGGGAGGTTACGGCGCTCTTTGGCCCCAATGGATCTCTCTCCACCATCAAGGGATTCGAATGGCGGCCTGAACAGCAGCGGATGGCTGCTGCTGTGGCGCGGGCTCTTGAAAACCGAGCACATCTGGTTGTGGAGGCCGGCACCGGCATTGGGAAATCCCTCGCCTATTTGCTCCCCGCGGCACTCCATGCACGGCGCTCGGGGCGCAAGGCGCTCATCAGCACGCATACGATCAACCTTCAGGAACAACTTCTCTACAAGGATATCCCACTTGTACGTGAGTTGCTGAAGGAGGAATTTGAAGCAGTCCTTCTGAAAGGCCGCCAGAACTACCTCTGCCCAACCCGTCTCGCACGCGCTTTGCATAATGGCGGGGATCTCTTTTCACCTGACGAAAAGCCGGACCTAGACCGCATACGGGAATGGGCTATGAGAACCTCGGATGGTTCCCTGAGCGACCTGCACTTCGAGCCTTCCCAGCAGCTCTGGTCCCAAGTCTCCAGTGAACAGCACCTCTGTACGCCCAAAACGTGTGGTAGAGACTCCGGGTGCTTCTATCAGGCCGCACGACGGCGAGCGCAATCGGCGCAGGTGCTAGTACTCAACCACACACTTTTTTTTACCCTCCTGGGTGATCCGGATGGATCCGGCCCGGGTTATCTTTTTCCGGATGATTTCGTCATCTTTGACGAGGCCCACACTGTCGAGCAGGTCGCCTCCCGACATCTCGGATTTTCCGTTTCTCAATACGGCCTGCGTCAATCAATCCAGCGGCTTTATAATCCCCGAACACGCAAGGGACTTCTGCAGCAATCACGTTACACCGCGGCGATCGCCTCCGCCTCGGAACTGATTCCCGAAGTGGACCGTTTTTTTGAGACGATTGCCGCTGCGTGCGCCTTCAAACAGGGGCGGGAATGCCGTGTCCGTGAAGCTCAGTCTGCAGCGCTGGCCGAGGTTGTGGCCAAAAGCACTCTTCCCGAAGGCTTGGCCCGGCTCGCCGAATCGGCAGGTTACGCCTCCGTCAAAACGGAGGATGAGGGATTGCAGGGCGAGCTCAATGAAGCGGCCTCACGCCTGCGGCTTGCCCGTTCGGGACTCGCCGACTTTCTCGCCCAAAATGAACCCGGCCATGTTTACTGGGTTGAGCGGAGTGGCAAATCCGCCTCCTGGCACAGTCTGCATGCCGCCCCTGTGGCCGTGGCCCCGCTACTCGGACGACTGCTCTTCCGCGAGGGGGGAACCGCGGTGATGACGAGCGCGACTCTTTCCGTCGGTTCCTCAGAGCTTGATTATTTCAAGGGTCGTGTCGGTGGGTTCGAGATTCCCTCCCTGCAACTCGGATCCCCCTTCGATTATAGTCGCCAGATGAAGCTCCATCTCGTGCGCAGGATGCCGGAGCCCCGCGATTCGAGTTACGAGGAATCGTTGGTGAAATGGATCGAGCATTTCACCACGGAGAGCCAAGCCCGCGCCTTCGTTCTTTTCACAAGTCATCGTACCATGCAGTCGGTGGCGGGGCGCATGGAGGCATTCTTCGCAAAAAAGCGCTGGAATCTCGTAGTGCAGGGAGGAGGTCTTTCGCGCACCCGAATGTTGGAAGCCTTCCGGGCAGACGGCGAAAGCGTTCTCTTCGGCACTGACAGTTTCTGGACCGGCGTCGATCTTCCAGGCGACACCCTCTCCAGCGTAATCATCACCCGACTTCCTTTTGTGACGCCTGATCACCCTCTCACGGAGGCAAAGTTGGAGGAGATCCAGTCATCCGGAGGAGACCCATTTCAGGGCTATTCGCTCCCCGAGGCCATTCTCAAGCTTCGTCAGGGCATCGGACGACTGATTCGCAGCGCAAGCGACAAGGGATCCATCGTGATTCTCGATAGTCGCATTCTGTCACGTCCCTATGGCAGGGCCTTCCTCCGTGCCCTGCCGCAATGCCCCGTGGAGATTTTATGACGACTGAACGGTGTCAGGGCGTTTTGTAATGAAGACTGACAATCCGGAAGGCACGCTCTTTTTCCTCCATACTGTAGAAGTTGAGTTCTAAGGCTACCATTGGCTGGGCCCAGCGATAAACGATCATCGTGTAGTTAAGGTCCGCGGGAATGGTGGGATCATCGGTCGGATGATCCTTGACCCTGTTGACCATAAGGATTCCCGCACCGTATCGGTCGTCGATACGACGGCGTGTCCGGTCAAAAAAATCGATCGACTTGTCGCCGTCCCATGTCTCATCGACATACTGCAACTCGACCTCGACCAGTGATCCGTCGCGGAAGGTGAAAAGTGATTTTTTGAGCAGGGGATCCCCTACCCCCAACCCCTCCGCCTCGATGACAACCTTGCCGGGGCTCGTTTCAGAATCAGCCGTTTCATGCGCTTTTACAGCGTTGATCATATCCCGAATCTTTTCGGCACTGTCGCCCCAACTCAGGGCATAGGGAATCTTGATCTCCCGGACACCGGTATCTTGGCCGTGAACAACTCCGGATAAAACGACCAATGCAACGAGAATCAAAACCCACCCCCACCTCTTCACTCTGCGATCATGGACCGGGAACGGTTGACGACTCATGGCTGGGACACTCCGTCACCAGCGGCGTCATGTGGAGAAAGTAAAGTGTCAGATGGCATTTCCAGTGGTCCAGCATCGAGCGGAACAAGTCGGTCAAGGCCAGAAATTGTATAAGATTCGCTTCCTTTGGAAAAGATAAGAGTCAACTCAGCCATTCCTTCATCACCGTGCCCGGCAGGTATAGTATGCAGTTCAACCTCGGGTTTCCCGGATTCGCTCTCAACAGGAATCGAGAACAGCGGCAAGCCTTGCGCAGCCACAACAACGCGGTTGCCTCGGAGTTGTGCTGTGATGGCTAGCAGGGGGCGTTCTTGGAGAAGGGCGTCGGGCGCCGCCATAATTGTAATGCGGTTGAGTGGAAAAAGGGGGCGCACAGTAAGCATGGTGTCCTCATCATCGGTCTCGTGAAAAAGAGATGGCTGCAAGTTTGAAACCTCACGGGGAAGGGCTGAAATGTTGAGAGCGCCATGGACGAGGCCTCGTCCATGATAGGTTCCCGGCAGAACCGCAGACCCCGAATCATCCTTTCCATCCCAGCTGATCAGGAGACCGTTTATCCCGGCAGGAACCGAATCAATGGGTGCATCCTTATAGAGCAATCGAACCAGCTCTCCTTCCGGGGAAAAAATTCCGATTGTCAAAGGCCCCTCCATCTCCGGCAGGGCGATGGCAAAGCGGCATGTTGGCGCAGGAGGGGTTGAGGTCAGGGCTGGCAAGGAATGCACCGGAGTGCACACGACTGTCAGAAAGAACGCTATGCCCAGAATCCAAACAGGTTCTTGTTGCCTTAGCCGTGACGCACTCTTCATTGTGGGGGGGATTCTTGATCATGCGTTCCTCACTTCCCAAGAACTTTCGGGATTTGTCCCTCTGGATACTGTTACTTCTCTTCACACTCACTCCATGCGTGAAAGGCAAACCCTCGGCGCTCAGCGCGGAAGCTGCAATGCAGGCGGCTTCTGATGCTCTGAATCAAAAGAACTACGAAGAAGGCCTGAAAATCCTTGCTCCGGTGCTTCAGGCAAACCCGGCGGATCCTGAGCTTCTTAATCTTCAGGGTGCCATTTTTACAAAACAGGACAAATTCGCCCAAGCGCGAGTCTGCTTTGACAAAGCACTGCAGTCATCCCCGGGATTTTTTGCGGCACGTTACAATCTCGGGGCCCTTCTTGCCCTTGAGCACAAGTGGAAGGAGGCCATTGATTACTATCGCACGCTCCTCCTGGAACAGCCGAATAACGAACTAGTGGAATACAAGCTGCTGCTGTTGCTGCTCCATCAGGATGCGGATCCCGAATTGCAGGCCAAACTTTTCGCGACAGATCTCCCAACCAACACCCCGGCCTGGTATTTTGCTACAGCTGCACGCCGTTTCAAAAGTGGTGATTCCATTGATGCCGAAAAATATCTTACAGTGGCACGCAACATCTACGGTGATCAAACGGCGATCTACCAAGAAGAGCTTGTCGAAAGCGGATTGCAGTCGTCGAAAAAATAGCACTCCAATTTCTTAATCTACCATGTCCCCTTCAATTCTAGTGACCGGCGGCGCAGGTCTCATTGGCAGCGCCCTCATCCATGCCCTCAATCGACGTGGCCAGGAGGATATTCTTGTCACCGATGTCCTCGGCAGGGATACCAAGTGGAAAAATCTCTCTCCACTCCGCTTTGAGGATTACCTCCAAGCCGATCAATTTCTCGATCTTCTTCAAAAAAATCCAGATGCCCTCTCCAGCGTCAGGACAATCTATCATCTGGGAGCCTGCTCTGCGACTACTGAAGCCAACGTGGGATACCTCATGGAGAACAATTACGACTATACGAAACGCCTAGCCCAGTGGGCCATCCGGCGAGACATCCGCTTTGTCTATGCCAGCTCCGCCGCGACCTACGGTGATGGCTCCGAAGGAATGGATGACGGTAGGGATTACCTAGAAAAGCTCCGCCCACTCAATGCCTACGGCTACTCCAAGCACCTTTTTGATCTCCATGCCCGCCGCAACGGCTGGTTCGACAAGATTGTCGGCCTCAAATATTTTAACGTCTTTGGCCCCAATGAAGGCCACAAGGAGGAGATGCGCAGCCTCGTTTCCAAGGCTTATGATCAGATTCTCAGTACAGGCAAGGTGCGCCTCTTTCGTAGTCACCGCCCAGACTATCGCGACGGTGAGCAGGTGCGTGACTTTGTCTATGTGAAGGATGCCGTCACAATGACTCTACACCTCGCAGAGACCACCTCCGCAAGCGGGCTCTTCAACATCGGCACCGGCATACCCCGTACCTGGATCGACCTCGCCACTGCTCTGTTCACAGCGTTGGACCGCAAGCCGGAGATAGAGTTCATCGAAATGCCGGTGCACATCAGAGATCAGTATCAGTATCACACATGTGCCGACATCAGCCGTCTGCGCGCAACCGGATGGTCGGCCGTGACGACATCCCTTGAAGATTCCGTTGGCGACTATGTCCGTAATTACCTGATGCCGAGAAGACACCTGGGGGATGAAGTGGCATGAGAAACCATAGATAAATATATTTTGACAAAATCATATTTTCAGGAAATACTGAAAATATGAACGAAAAGGAAAAACTCCTAGATCCCCTTACTCAGGCGAGGGATGAGTTTATTTCCCAGTGGGGAGCGATGGGAAATGTATGGGGCATCAACCGCACCATGGCCCAAGTTCATGCCCTGCTTATGACGAGCGACAGAGCCCTTACCACCGATGAGGTGATGGCGGAACTCAAGATCAGCCGGGGAAACGCCCATCAGAATCTGCGGGAACTCATCGGATGGGGACTCATCCGCAGCGTGATCCGTAAAGGCGAACGGAAGGAATACTTTGAATCGGAGAAGGATGTCTGGCGGATGTTCTGCACCGTAACTCGGGAGCGCAAGCATCGGGAAATAGAACCAGCCCTGCGAGCCCTTCGGGCTTGCGCCGAACAGACAAGTTCCCTGCGCGATGTAAAGGCACTTGCCTTCACGCGTCAGATTAAAGCACTGGAGGAGTTCCTCTCCCAAATGGACTCCCTGATGGATCTGATGTCTAAATCCGAACAGAGCATAATCATGCCCGTCCTGCTCAAGATATTTTCCAAAACCCGCAAATAACTAAAAACCACCCACTAAGCCTATAAGCAAAACCAAACCCCATGCCACGGAGCCCCCAAGGCTCTTTTTATTTATCAATATATTTCATTATTTTTCGAAAATACAATAAATACAGTAATAATTTCAAACTCACAACACTCTCATTCCATGACACCCATTATCATCACCTATATCTCTTATCTCATCATCTCGATCTCGCTCACGGTCTGGGTAGCGAGGACACTCCATAAAAACGGACGCATTTTCCTCGTGGATGCCTGCCATGGCAACGAACCGCTAGCCGATTCCATCAATCATCTCCTGGTTGTCGGCTTTTACCTCGTCAATCTTGGCTATGTCATTCTGGCACTAAAAACGAATGAAAATCCAATCGACACACAAGGGGTGCTCGAAACCGTCAGTACCAAAATCGGAATCGTCCTGCTGATCCTCGGCGGCATGCACTTCATCAACCTCTTCATCTTCTCCCGCATGAGGAAACATGCACTACTGCAATCAACACCTCCTCCCGTTCCACCTCAAGCCTACGTCGGAGGAGAGACTGGATGGACACACTAACGGTTCTCTACGATCAGGATTGCGTTCTCTGCCAAAACTGCCGCATCTGGCTCATAAGGCAGAGGACCTTCATAAAGCTGCGCTTCATTCCACTCCAGTCTCCCCAAATCACCGAGTGGTTCCCGCAATTGGAGCAATGCCCAGATATCAACCCAAGAGAGCAGCTTGTCGTTATCAGCGATAAAGGATGGGTTTATCAGAGTCAAAGTGCTTGGATCATGTGCCTCTACGCCCTTGTCGAGTATCGCGAATGGTCACTGCGCCTATCACAACCCGCACTCCTCCCTTTTGCACATATTGCCTGCGAAATGATCTCCCGGAATCGTCTCCGTCTCTCAAACTTCCTTAGAAAACCGGATGCCGAACTGGCGAAAACACTTCGCGAGGCACCCGCTCCAGTTTGCAAAATTCAACCCAATTCCGATCAAACTGATCTAAATTCCGCTCTTGATATCTGTACCCGATTCGTTCTCCCTCCTCACTGTGAGGAAGACCTTGAGCGGGCTGCCAACGCGGACAATCCTGATCGTCCTGTCTCTTTATAGCCTTGGGTATCACCGACCCATATCATTCCCGGAAGGTTCTGAATCTTTACCACCTGTAGCGAGCGCTGTAGCCAATGCGTGCCTACTCAAGGGCGTTTCTTACGATATCCTCGCAGCAGGTTGTAATAATATAGGAGCATCCGCCTGATTCATCGTCTGTAGTGATGTTTCGAACATCGCTTAGGGACTTTCGGGATATTCTTTGGAATCCATGCTGAAAGATGATTTTAAACACCACCCGGATGCTTACGATAAAGCCAACGGAAACACACTCAGAAATCTCTTCGCCTACTTTGAGGCTCATGGCTGAGCCTGGAAGATCTTGTTTTCTATCGCGAAAGTCAGATCAGTCCAGTCTTCCATGTAACAATTGTGACAAGTGTTGATGAACATGGTTATATGGGGAAGGAGTCTGCCATTCTTACACGGGAAGCCGAAAAAGGCATGCTGGTGGAAGGTTCCGGAAGAATGTACCCAATCACAGTGCCTCAGGCACCATAGTTCTTATCTGCCACCTGAACGCGGCTCTGCCGAATCCAAATAAAGAATCCCGGATATCAGCGGCAGAACTTCCTTGGCCAACACTTCCGGAGGCGTTTTACGATTTCGAGTCCATTCCAGTACGGTGCCGCAGATGACCCAACTCGCGGCGGTTGCTCGAAGCTCTGCATCGCCGGGTGACTTGACCCTGCCTCCCTCCATCTGGAGTCCCTTGAGCAGAAAGCCGCGCACAATACCGCGAATTGTCGATTCGACAACCGGTTCAAAAGGTCTTTTCTGTCCCTGAGCGCAACCCATGATCTCACCCAGAAAGTCGATCACGGTCAGGATCAGTTGACACATCGCCTCGCTACAATTTCCCTCTGCACCCGACATCCGACAGGAAAAAATCTGCCTAAATTTCCCATCCACCATCGCCTCAAGAAGAGCAAATTTGTCCTGAAAATGGTCGTAGACCGTCCCGCGATTCAAGGAAGCCCGTTCAGCAATATCCTGCACTGTAATTGCGTCGAAACTCTTCTCCACAAGCAATTCGCCAAGCGCCTGAAAGAGAAGTTCTTTCGTGCGTCTGATGCGGGGATCAACTGTGGCAGTCTCAATCATGGAAGAAATAAGTGTAATTCAGAACATTCGACCCTGCAATACTACAACACAAATGTCGGTTTACCGACATTTGCCTATTTTTCAGTTGACAGGAATTGTAGTCTACTGCAATTTACCGACAAGTGTCGGTTAATGATTGAGTTTGGCCCTCAAAATTCCAATCAAAAACCGTCATTCCCGAGACAAAAATTCTCATCAACCAACACAACTACCTCAACTACCCACGTCCCATGAAACTGCTCCACATTGACTCCAGCATTCTCGGCGCAGGCTCTGTCAGCAGGGCTCTTTCTGCCGAACTTGTCGCTTCCCAACTCCGCCTCCATCCCGGCATTGAAGTCATTACCCGTGATCTTGCCGCACAACCACTCCTGCATCTCTCCGGTGCCCACCTTGCCGCTGCCCATGGTGGAGAAACATCCCCAGAACTTGATGTTGCCGCCGGAACCGCCGCACTCGAGGAATTCCTCCAGGCCGATATCGTCGTCATTGGAGCCCCGATGTACAACTTTGGCATCCCAAGCCAGCTCAAGGCATGGATCGACCGTATCACAGTTGCTGGAAAAACCTTCCGTTATACTGAAAAGGGCCCCGAAGGGCTCGCTGGAGGAAAAAAGGTGCTTATCGCCTCGGCTCGCGGAGGCAACTATCACGAAACACCAATTGCGTTTCTCGATCATCAAGAAAGTTATTTGAAAGCTATCTTGGGCTTCATGGGGATCACCGATGTCACCTTCTTCCGCGCCGAGGGCGTCGCGATTCAAGATCACCGCGACAAGTCGATTGAGACTGCCATGGCGAAGATTGCGGCCCTGGGATAAACATCTTCTTGTCACCGATTTACTCCAGAATAAGTGATGCAAATCGGTCTTGATAGTTTTGTAGCCACTCTGGCCGACCCGGTCACCGGAGCCACGCTAGATCCTGTCGAGAGACTTAGGAATCTTCTGGAGGAGGTTGAACTTGCAGATAAGACTGGGCTGGATGTCTTCGGCATCGGCGAGCATCATAGGCCTGAATTCCTCGATTCAGCACCGATCGTTCTGCTGGCAGCCGCAGCGGCACGCTCTAAGCAAATCCGTCTGACCAGCGCGGTCACGGTACTGAGTGCGGAAGATCCGGTTCGGGTCTTTCAGGATTTTGCCACTCTTGATCTCATCTCGGGTGGAAGGGCTGAAATAGTCGCAGGACGCG
>PLEU01000181.1 GCA_003136515.1 Spartobacteria bacterium | reverse complement strand
GCGGCGGCGGTGGTGGTGGCGGATACCGTGGCGGCGGCGGTGGTGGTGGCGGATACCGTGGCGGTGGTGGCGGACGTGATCGCGGCGGTTACGAAGACCGCGGGCCTCGTCAGGATTACCGCTAGATCAGCGTTCCAGAGCTCCCGGCAAAACGGGAGTTACTGGGATAATCTGGATTCTTTATCTCCACGGGCAGCCTGCAAAATGCCGGCTGCCTTGTGGAGGGTTTCCTCCCATTCTTTCAAAGGATCGGAATCAGCCGTAATACCTGCTCCAACGTGGAATTCCGCGTGTCCAGGTCGGGTGATTACCGTGCGAATCGCGATATTGAATTGGCTTTCTCCATTGTAGCCGAAGTAGCCGATGGCTCCGGTGAACAGACCCCGCGAGACTGGTTCCAGTTCATGGATGATTTCCAGGGCTCGTATTTTTGGGGCTCCCGAAATTGATCCTCCCGGAAAACACGCGCTCAGAGCTTCTACTTGTGAGATATCGGGACGCAGATCCCCCTCAATGGTGGAAACAAGATGAAAAACGTGGGCATACTTCTCAAGATGGAGCAGTTGGGTTGCAGTCACGCTCCCGTATGAACAAATCTGACCCAGATCATTTCGCTCCAGATCCGTGATCATGAGCAACTCGGCGATCTCCTTGGGAGAGGTTTTGAGTTCAAAGGATTGGCGTTCATCCTCCCCGGGATCGCGCCGTCTTGGACGCGTCCCCTTGATGGGGCGCGTTGAAATTCTTCGCCCACTCATCTTCAGAAAACATTCGGGAGAACTTGAGAGGATCGTTTCCCGGCCGATCTGAAGATAGGCGGCATGGGGTGATGGTGATGCTTCCCGTAAGGCCAGATAGAGATGCCAGGGATCATCCGAAAAAGTTGCCGTGAACCGATGGGCCAAACAAACTTGATAGATATCTCCGGCGGCGATGTATTCTTGGGCACGGCTTACCATCCGCATGTAATCTTCCCGTCCCATCTCAGGCTGGAAGTCGAGTCTGGAGGCCATATTGCCAATGGCTGGAAGCTGCATTGAGCTGCAGTCTGGAAGAGAGTTTCCTAGCCAACCCTCCGCCCCATGAACTAGAGGCTTATCGTAGAAACCGAAACAGAATGATCCGTCGAATCGGAAGTATCCCACCGCGGCGCCTTGGGGAACCCCGAGATCGGGCACGTGCACGAGAGTATTTCTTCGACGGCGAGCCAGCTCTTCTTCAAGGTGATGCCAGTCACCCAATTTTCCTTCCAGTATCAGGTCGGGATGGTGCCCGATAAGGGAGAGTCCCGGATCATCTTCGTTGGAGGAATCGATCCAAAAAAAACCGGATTCGCTATGCCAGCTGGAAGCAATCTCAACAGGTGTTGGGGCATCACTTTGAAAATTTTCAGACGAAATCGTATTTCCGCGCTTGTTCATCGAATGGAAAGCCTTCCGGCACCTCTTGCCATCACGTCTCATTTTTGTTTCCTTTGCAAGGTCTCGGCTCGCGAAAGCCAGATTTTGCTGTACCCCATATCATGAAATTCAGACATCTCGCCTGCATCCTACTCCCTGTGAGCGGGCTTCTTTCTATTCCCCTGATTGCTCAGAACCAATCAGAACCAGTTCCTGCGACCATGCCATCGCCGGCTCAAATGGCACCTGACACTAATTCTTCTTCTACCGCCAGCACGCCGGCAGCAGATAGTGCTTCCCCATCTTCCTCCCCAGCTCCACTTCAACTTCAGGAAAATCCTGTCCCGCCTCCTGCTGATACAACACCTGGACCTGAGGTATCGTCGAATACACCTACCCCGGTTCCTGTGGGCACGAATGGCACGCCTCCAGCAACAGCGACGCCCGACACGAATACAGTCACTTCGCAAAGTGCCGACACGAACACCACCAATGCAACAGTTGATTCAAACAGTCTGGCACCGGGACCAACACCAGCACCCGGAGAACCACCAGCCCCAGCCCCCGATTCTGGAATGGGCTCCCCAGGCCAGAATCCTCCTCCGAGCGATCCGAATTCCCTAATTCCCCCACCTGAAGAACCGCCCCCGCCATCACCCATCAACTCCGGTGAAAATGAGGAGAAGCAACGGGAGGACCAGAAGGCCCGGTATTATTCCGTGAAAGTGAAGGCTGACAAAGAGGAGGCGTTAATATCTCTCTGGTCTGAGGCTGACTCGGCGAAGACCGACGAGGCGAAACGTCAGGCTTTGCGTGAATATTATGACCTCCTCGCCAAGAGGATGAAGAAAATCGACGCGAGTCTTTCCGACTGGATTGACACCATGCATGCCGCCTATCTCCGGAGGTTGGAGCAAGTGCGTGTTGAACCCACAATTCCGCTAAATCTGCCGCCAACTGTGGATGAGGAGGTTTCTCCGACCCCGGAGCCTTCAGCTTCTCCCACCTCGACCCCTCATAGGAGGCGGAGACATGCTACCGGAGTTACACCGCAGGCTTCCCCATCCCCCCTCGAAACAACAGGGAATAAAGACAAGGATAGCAAAACAAAGGGACAGGGCACGCCTGCTTCGCAGACAAAGAAAGTAGATTCTTCCAACTAGCATCCTGCCACTCCCTAATATGGAGGCTTTTGCCGTGCAGTTGTTTCCACTGCTCAGGTTTTGCATTTAAACAATGTGGGAGGCATTCTTTCTACTAATTTTTTGGCTGGTGAGGCTTGTCGTTATTCCTTTGCTGGGGATCTGCATACTTCAGTCCTTGGTGAATATGTGGATGCTACGCCGCTTGAAACCTGCTCCTAAGGAAGAGGAGTCGTTGCAAGATCTCTCTGTGCTAGTTCCCGCCCGTAATGAAGAACGGCGTATCCGTGAATGCCTCTCCTCGCTTATTGCCCAAGAGCCACCAGTACGGGAAATTATCCTACTGAATGACCGCTCTACCGACAGGACTGTAGAGATTGCGCAAGAGTTGGGCTTTCGCGAGGGAGTCAGGGGTCGGCTCAGAATCATTCATGGAGACGACCTGCCCGAGGGATGGGTGGGTAAAAACTGGGCCTGTCATCAGCTCTCAGTCGCTGCAGATCCTGCCAGTCGATACCTGCTCTTTACTGATGCCGATACCATTCATGGTAGCGCCTGCCACCGAACGGCCCTTGTCCATGCCAAACAGCGGCGGACCGATCTGCTTTCCCTCTGGCCCGATCAGATCACCGAAACATGGTCGGAGAAGTTGGTAATACCCTTGGGCTACCTCCTATTCATGTCGTTTCAGCCCTTTACCACGCTGGCCTGGTTGCAGTCTGATCCAGACCGTGTCTCACGCTGGGGATTTTCCCGGAATCAACTTGCCTCGATGGGGGTGGCCAATGGACAGTTCCTACTATTTAGTCGTGCCGCCTATGAGAAGCTGGGAGGGCATGAAGCACTCAAGGATCATCTTGTTGAGGATATAGCATTCGGGCGACGTGTTGCAGCCGGCACGGGAGAGGGGATGCGGTTGGCAAATGCGGACGGAATCGATCTGCTGCGTTGTCGGATGTACCAAGGATTTTCGGAACTCTGGGAGGGCTTTTCCAAAAATCTCCGCCCTGTGTTTGAAGAGTCACATATCGGCTTTTTCTTCTTTGGCGTGGTGATTTCAGCGTTTTTTTTGCTTCCTTTCGTGTTACTGCTTCTGGGTTGGTTTGTAACTGCTTTCAAGGGCTGTTTTTATGCTGCGCTTATCTGCGTAGTCTTGATTTACACGACTCGAATTCTGCTTACGATTCGCTTCCGAACATCATGGTTGGGCTTGGTCGCTCATCCTATAGCCCTTTCCCTGGCTCTTCTGATCGCGCTTAACAGCTGGAGACTCTGTCTCGGAAGAGGCGTAAGCTGGAAAGGCCGCATCTATTCCGGCGCCACACGCAGCTCCTTGTGAGTTAATCATTCTTTCGATAGTAAGTATCCCCCATGAGTCGACCTGTTGTTTTAGTAACCGGGGCCAGTCGTGGTCTGGGACGTGGCATTGCTCTCACCCTTGCATCTGAGGGGTATGATCTGGCCATTCATTATGCTACAAATTCCGCAGCAGCCAGTGAGACTATTGTTGCCTGCAGGGAAGTGGCGAAATCCGCGGATCAATGCTTCCTTGCCGTTTCAGCACAACTTGCTTCCAGCGCTGAGCGGAGAGTTATGATGGAAAATATTCTTGAGGAATTCGGTCATTTGGATGCGCTAGTGAATAATGCCGGGATGGCTCCGCGCGAACGCGCCGACATTACTGAGGCTGGGGAGGAGAGCTTTGATGAATTGATTTCGGTCAATCTCAAGGGGCCATATTTTCTTAGTCAGCTTGCTGCCAGGTATTGGCTTGAGCATCCTGGCGCTTCGCGTCTTGCGGGAGGCTACAAATTGATTTTCGTTACTTCGATCTCAGCCGCCACAGCTTCCGTGAATCGAGGTGATTACTGTATTTCCAAGGCGGGGCTTGCCATGGCATCACAACTCTGGGCTACACGTCTTGCATTCGAGGGAGTGCAGGTGCTCGAACTGCGTCCCGGGATCATGGCGACCGATATGACATCAGGGGTAAAAGGGAAATACGACGCGCTGATTGCAGAGGGACTCGTGCCGCAACGCCGGTGGGGGAACCCTGAGGATGTCGGGCTTGCAGTGAAGGCAATTTGTCGCGGTGATTTTCCCTTCAGCACCGGCGATGTCCTTTATATCGATGGAGGCTTTCATCTGAGCCGCCTGTAGTTATTTTTACCCCTCTTTTCATGATCACTCTTGATAAATCGCTTACCCCCCGCTCACTCAAGTCCGCAGCTGAAAAGGTCTTTGAAGTTTCCGCTCCCAAAATTGCTGCGCTGCAAAAGCGATGGAGGGAGAGTGACGGCACGCCCGTTTTCACGATCGAGGGAAAATACACTTCGCGCGGCTGGACGGAGTGGACTCAGGGATTCCAATACGGCGCCGCGATACTGCAATTTGATGCCACTGGAGACCAGGAGATGCTCCATATCGGCCGCGAGGGGACGCTGCGCCTGATGGCTCCACATATCACGCATGTCGGCGTGCATGATCATGGATTTAACAATGTCAGCACATACGGAAATTTGCGTCGTCTTCTTCTGGAAGGGAGACTCCCGAGTAATGAATGGGAGGGGCATTTCTACGACCTTGCGCTCAAGGCAAGTGGTGCTGTACAGGCATCACGGTGGACCCAGCTCACCCCGGAACTTGGCTACATCTATTCCTTCAACGGGCCGCATTCTCTTTTTTCAGATACCGTGCGTTCCCTTCGTGCGCTGGCTCTGAGTCATCAGCTTGGTCATCGCCTGATGACGGAGAACGACAAGACTGCATCGCTCCTCGGGCGCATTCTTCAACACGCCGAGGCGACAGCCCGCTACAATGTCTATTATGGAAAAGGGCGCGACATCTACGATGTTCCGGGCCGCGTGGTGCATGAATCAATCTTCAATACCAATGATGGCAACTACCGCTGTGCCTCGACCCAGCAGGGATATACCCCATTCTCCACTTGGACGCGCGGACTCGCCTGGGTTCTTTGCGGCTATCCGGAGCAGATGGAATTTTTGGAACTTCTTTCTGTGGAGGAATTCCTTCCCTTTGGGGGCAAACAAAAAATCCTCGACCGTTTTCTTGAAGTCTCCACCACCGTGGCAGAGTTCATGATCCGTGAGACCCCGACTGATGGCATTCCGTACTGGGACACGGGTGCCCCAGGGCTCGTTCACCTCGGGAATTACAAGGAGAGACCTGCGGAGCCATTCAATGATTACGAACCGGTAGATAGTTCTGCCGCCGCCATCGGAGCCCAGGGACTCCTGCGGCTGGGCAGTTATTTAACGAGGCATGGGAAATTCGAGGAGGGAGACCGATACACCACTGCCGGACTAAGCATCGCAAAAACGCTCTTCTCTGAACCCTATTTAAGCTCCGATCCAAAGCACGAGGGACTGCTGCTACACACCGTCTATCATCGCCCAAATGGCTGGGATCACATTCCTGAGGGTCAGAAAGTTCCCTGCGGCGAGTCGGCCATGTGGGGTGACTTTCATCTCCGGGAACTGGCTTTACATATTCATCGTCTTGCGACTAGTGCCCCCTACCTGACATTCTTTGGGAAAATCTAGTTTCTGAATCCTCACACCCCATGATTATTGCCGACCTCTCCCAGATCCAGGGCCGCACCTATCCGGCCCGTCGGTGCACACAAAATCTCGTAGGGGGAGTCTCGCCGATTCAGGCCGCCAACTTTGCCATGGGTAATGTTACTTTGGAACCACATGGTGGTCAGGTGCCATGGCATAATCAGGAACAGGAGGAGGTCTATTTCATAGTCGAGGGGGATGGGGAGATGTGTCTTGGAGAGGAAAGGAGAATACTGACCTCGGGTCAGGCGGTTTACATACCGACTGGTGTCTTTCATCAGCTGACCAATATTGGGTCCACCCCTCTGCGGATGATCTATGTTTACGGGCCTTCGGGCGATGTCGCCCACTGGAAACAGGAGCTGGAAGGGACTCTTCCCCTAGCCGGAATAGATGTGCCGGCACTTCCGGAGGGTACGCAGCCGCAGTGCACTAGGAAGCCTCTGTAAGCTGGGTAGAATTTATGAAAGAACACCGCATCGGCATCATCATGAACGGCGTCACCGGACGCATGGGNNATCATGAACGGCGTCACGGGACGTATGGGAACCAATCAGCATCTCCTGCGCTCCATTAAGGCCATCATCGATCAGGGTGGAGTCAGAATAAGTGATGATGAAGTAATCATTCCCGAGCCGATTCTGGTCGGGCGTAGTGCCACGAAACTTGTGGCTCTCGCCCATCGTGCAGGGCTTCCTGAAGAACGCATCTCGACTGATTTGGATGTAATTCTTGCCGATCCTAAGAATCTCATATACTTCGATGCCACCCTGACGGGTCAGCGTCCCGAGGGAGTGCGCAAGGCGATCAAGGCAGGGAAGCACATCTACTGCGAGAAGCCCTCGGCGACGACCTCAGCGGAGGCACTGGCCCTCTATGAGGAGGTCACCGCAGCCGGACTCAAAAATGGCGTCGTGCAAGACAAACTCTGGCTTCCCGGCCTGCTAAAGCTGAAGTACCTGATCGACACGGGTTTCTTTGGGAAGATCCTCTCAGTTCGTGGAGAGTTCGGCTACTGGGTCTT
>PLEU01000104.1 GCA_003136515.1 Spartobacteria bacterium | reverse complement strand
AGTCAGACAAGCGCGGCATGCGCCTGGTCATCGAGCTCAAGCGCGACGCGCTCCCGAAGATCGTCATCAACAATCTCTACAAGCACACCGCCTTGGAGTCCTCCTTTGCAGTTTCGATGCTTGCCATCGATCGGGGTCGTCCCAAACTTCTTGCCCTCAAGGAGGCCATCGCCTGTTTTATCGAGCATCGTCGGGAGGTCATTCTGCGCCGCACCCGCTTCCTCCTGCGCGAGGCCGAAACTCGCGCCGAGAAGTTGGAGGGCTACCTTATCGCCCTTGCCAATCTGGATGAATTTATCCGCATTATCCGAGATTCTCAGAACCGCGATGAGGCCCGCGTTCGCCTGCTGGCGCTAGAGTTTTCCAAAGTCCAGATTGCAAAATTCGGCATTCTCCTACGCAATGAATCGCGACTGAGCGAGAGCGGTCAGTATTGTTTCAGCGAGGCACAGACAGATGCGATACTGGAACTTCGCCTCTACCAGTTGACTGGACTAGAAAGGGATAAAATTTCAGGGGAATATCAGCAACTCCTCAAGACAATCGCCGACCTTCTGGATATTCTCGGCAGCGAGGAGCGTGTGCTGACCATTATCAAGGGCGAGCTGAAGGCCATCCGGGATAAGCATGCCGGTCCGCGCCTCACGGAACTGGTTCCCGAAGAGGGAGAAATTTCCATCGAAGATTTGATCGCCAACGAAGGATGCATCATTACGGTCACACACAAGGGTTTCATCAAGCGTACTGCTGTTAGCGCCTACCGCTCGCAGCGTCGCGGGGGTAAGGGAGTTATCGGAATGACTACCCGTGAAGCTCAGAATGAGACCGAGGAAGGGGATTTCGTGGAACACCTATTCACCGCCAGCACCCATGACTACCTTGTCTTCTTGACCAAGACTGGTCGATGCTATGTCGAGCGAGTCTATGAGATTCCAGAAATGAGCCGGACGGCTAAGGGACGTTCTATTGCCAATATACTCAATCTCCAGTCAGGAGAGCAGATTGCGGCCACGCTCCGAATTGAATCCACCACCAGCGGAGGTGTCGGAGGAGTAGAGACGACATGGAATGCCGACCGTCACATCTTTTTTGCCACCCGGAGTGGTATCGTGAAGAAATCGAACCTTGGGGACTTCTCTAACATCCGTAAGGGAGGCATTATCGCCATCAATATCGAGGAGGGGGATGTTCTGATCTCAGCCTCCATCACCGACGGTCATGATGAGGTTGTCCTGGTGACCAAGCAGGGCATGAGCATCCGCTTCAGCGAGGAGGAACTTCGTGATCAGGGCCGAGCTACGGTCGGGGTATGGGGCATCCGCCCCGAGGAGGGCGATGAAGTCGTCTCCGTAAGCATAGTCCGAACTGGATCGACTCTGCTGGTGGCAGGTGAGAATGGCATCGGCAAGCGCACACCTTTTGATGATTACCGCAAGCAATCGCGCGGTGGGAAAGGTGTGATTACCATGAAAACTGGAGAGAAGACTGGGCTCGTGGTGGGAGCCCTTTCCGTCACGGATGACGATGAAATCATGCTCATCACCACCGATGGACAGATGGTGCGTACTCCCGTGGCCCAGATTCGGGAAACCGGTCGGATTGCGATGGGCGTGAAACTGATCGACCTTCCCAAAGGGGAGAAGCTTCAGGGAATAGCGCCAGTAGTTTCACAAAAAGAGGACGAGGTAGAAGAATAATGTTGGTGCCTTTAGCGTGGGGCTGAGCCAACTTATAGTTGGCTGTATGCTACATTCTGAGTCGCTTGAGCCGCCTTGCGACGGCGAAGGCAGAACACTTAACAGCTAGGGGCGTTTGATGAGACAGCTCCAGTAAACCCAGAATATTAGGACAAGTTGCAGAGGTAGGCGAAGCAGCAGGACCGAATGGGAGATCGGTTTTCCACCGAGGGACATTCCGGAAATTGCAGCCTGGATATTTGCTGGGAAGACCGCAATGAGCAGAAGGATCAGTCCCCATGCGGCAGCAACTCTGAGAGGAGGGTAGAAAACACCCAATCCCCCGGCTATTTCCGCCACACCGCTGATGGCAATAAGTCCCCCGGGCCATGGGAGATAAGGAGGGATCATTTGCAGATAGACCGACGGCGAGAGGAAGTGATTGAGCCCTGCGAGGATGAAGAAAACTGCCAGTACCTGCCGTGAAATTGTTTGCGTCATCAAAGATTTTTAACACCGTAATCTTTCGATTGCTCCGCTGACATCGGTGAGAGTCACCTGAGTGCTGACGAAGGCGGAGCCAAGTTCTTTGGTCAGGACGAATCGGATTGCCCCCCGGTCAAATTTCTTATCCCGGAAGAGTGCAGCCAGGATCGATTCGGTTGTGAGTTCTTTGGCAACGGAGGCAGGGATGGATGTAGGCAGACCGCAGGCTTTGATTATAGCTTCTACGCGGCTGGCCGATTCCTCTGTCAGTCCGGCCAGCTTTCTCGATAGATCGAGTGCCGCGATCATACCTATGGCCACAGCCTCACCGTGAGAAAGGGTGCCGTAGCCAGCCACCGACTCTATGGCGTGACCAACCGTATGACCAAAGTTCAGTAGGGCGCGGGTTCCGCTGGTCTCGAATTGATCCTCTGCCACGATGCGAGCTTTGATGGCCACATTTCTTGCAATCAGATCCGATAGATTAGTAACGCGATTGGGCGGCAGAAGATCAAGCATCGCGGCATCGGCTATGACGGCATGTTTGATGATCTCGGCTAGTCCCTCCTGAAAGATGTGATCGGGCAGGGTTTCAAGCGTTGCTGTATCGGTGAGGACAAGGCGGGGATGATGGAAGGTTCCGATGAGATTTTTCCCTTCAGGACTATTTACACCTGTCTTGCCGCCGACAGAACTGTCCACTTGGGCCACGATAGTCGTCGGAACTTGGATGACGGGAATTCCCCGGTAATAGATGGAAGATACAAATCCCGCGAGATCGCCCGTGACACCACCACCAAGGGCAAAAACTGCACTCTTGCGATCCAGGCCAAGAGCAATTAGGCGGTCACAGAGTTCGGCGGCGTGGACCATGGATTTTGATTCCTCTCCTCCGGGAAAGTTTACCAAGCGGGGCTGAAATCCTGCTTGTGCCAAAGAATCAAGAAGTGGTTGGGCATGAAGCGATGCCACCACATCATCGGCGATCAAAGCGCATGAGCATGGATCCAGAACATTTGAGGCAAGCTCGCCTGCCTTGTTGAGTATTCCACTGCCAATGAGGACATTGTATGGCTGTTCTGTGAGGGTAACAGGAACAGTAATGATTTCGCCATGCATCGGAACAAGCCTACCTTTCGGCATCGTTACGGAATATGCTCAAAGTTTTTCCGGCAATTATTTTTCCACCGACACAGGAGTGCCGATGGGGGTGACGGCAAAGAAAATTCTGGCCATCCTGTCCGGCAGGCGGATGCATCCGTGGGAATCGGGAACTCCGGGCAGAAATCCGGTGTGCATTCCCACCCCGGGGGCAAAACCCATGAACCATGGCATTGAAGAGCCTTGGAAATGAGCTCCTGCGGGTGGCTTGTCCTTGGAGGCATCCACGTTATGAACCACGACGACCCCGTTCACATCGACAAAGTCGCCATACATGTTGGAGGCATGATCCTTGTCCTTAATCCGGATTTTGAAGTGTCCAACGGGGGAATCATGTCCTTCTCTTCCTGTGGAACAGGCCGAGACGCCGACCAGTTTATCACCCTTATAGTAATAGACTTTCTGTTCGCTTATCTTGATCACGATGGAGGCAGGGCCGCTTGATGAGTCTCCTTCCCAGTAGGAATCACGCTCCATCTGGGAGGGATTGTAGTTTTTGGTGATGATCGAACCCCCGACTCCAAGGTATTGGGTGGCTGTGGAGTTCAGGCGGCTGTCATAGGAAGCACATGCGCAGAGCATCATTGCCAAGCCGGAAAGGAGGAGGGAGGGGAAAATCCGAAATCCTAATTTCAAGCAGGTTGAGATTCTCGGGATTTTAATAAGAGTGGAGGGCATAAAGTGAGAACTTATTTACCAAATATACCATAGGGTCAAGAGAGAGGAGCTTTCAGAGATTACCTAATCGATTTTTAGCGGCGTGCCCGAGGGAAGGGGAGTCGGGGAAGGTTTTGCTTTTTTCGAAGGCTGATTTTTCGATTTACTTTTGCTCGAGGACTCCGGTGAGGGGTTCAGCAATGCCGCTGCCACGGGACGATCAGAAAGTTTGGGGACAGGAATCAGCGGAGGAGGAGCCTTGGGGTTGAAGGCGATCCCACCCTGAACCAAGATATTTCCATCAACGGTCCGGGCGAGTCGAGGGCGTATCTTCCCTGGGGACTGGTAGGAGAGCCGATCGAGAATCTTTCCGTCTAATCCCACTTTGGAATAAACAAACTCCCTCGGGGCGGTATTCTGGAGCACATAAACATTATTGAGAGCATCAAGCATCACGTCCGGCTTGCCGTAGGAAATGAAATCTCCAAGCCGATGAGTGCAATAGACGATACCCGCGTTTTTGTCTTCAATGCGCAAGTACAGGTCAGTCTTCTCCGGAAGACGAAAGGTTAGAAGGCTGATGGTCCGGATCGCCTCCGTGCCATCTGGCGAATCAGGGACCCCGACGGTTTGTTGCCAGATGAGTTTTCCTTCCGAGATTTGGAAGGTCAGTTGGGGGCTGCTGAAATATGATCCCAACTCCGTGGCATAGACCGTGGCTTGAATCCTGTATCCACCGAGATCACCCAGAGGATAAAGCTGCGTGAGGTTGATTGTTCTCGTGATCGATTCACCGGCTTCAATTTGGATGGGAGGTATTTGGTAATCGGGATTAAGTGGGGGGATCGGCGTACCATCCGTGGTCATGATTCCGAAACCGAACCACTTCTTTCCCTCCACATCGGAGAGCAGGAGACGGTTGCCGGAGAGGTTGGTGATGCGTACCGTCGCCAGCAGAGGTTCGTAGGCGATATAGAGAGTTCGCTTCAGCGAGAGATCAACCACTACCTGTGCTTCCAATGACAGAGAGGCAGCCAGAATTAGGCAAATCACCACCAGCGGAATCAGCAACCTTCCTGATGACGACAAGTCTGGGAAGAGTCTCATGGTTCGTCAGTCCCTATGAAATATTTCAACGGGAATAACTTCGTGAGCCGCAACGGGTCAGCACGGAAATCTTGAATTTCCCCCTTATAATAGATCGCCACCACATATCCCGCGAATTTGATGTCGGGATCTCCGAAATCGGGTTTATAGTCCACCTCCAGAAGTTCCGGCTCGCCATGTTTTTTCCAGGTGACCGGCAGACTCAACCAGTTGGATGTAACTTGTGCTTTGCTCGGGGTGATTTCTCCGCCGTCGGTATCATAGAAAAAAACCTGCACCTTGACCTGAGGAACATCAATACTCGCATCAGGTGGAGCTTTAATTGCGATGACCAATTTCTTAGGACCATCCTCCGCTCCGTCAAGCTTGGCACTGATGATTTTAAGCGTGCCGCCATCTTGGGAATCCTGATTCGAGTCCGATGTCCCGGCGGGGGTGTCCAAGGGAAGGGCCGGTTGCACCTCGTTGACATTTGTCTCCGAAGCAGACTGGGACGGTGTCTGGCCTGAACTTATCTCAACCGCTGAGGGAGTTGGAGTTGAATCGGACAAGGCTGGTTTTGAGACCGAATCAGCAGGTTGGTTAGTATTCCGAACCGCAGTAAGAATTCGTGGAGCCAAAGCGATGCCGGCCAGAATGATCTCCAGCAAAGCCGCTACTCCAAGTAGCCAGATGGCCGCAATAACCACCCCGTTTCGGCCTTTGCTTTGGAATGCTGGGGGATATTCTGCCATGCGGATAGGAAATGTAATCTTGCTTAGCGGCCGTTCGCAAGCTCCGTGCGACGAAGGAATGCAGCCGTGCAGGTCGTTGCGTCAATGCTAATAGGTCCCAGATGTTGCACCTTTCTTTTTATCAGTCTCTGGGAGCCTCTTCCATCACGGCACTCAGTTCCAGAGGACTTCCGCTGCGGAGCACGGTGAATTTCACTGGAGTTCCTACCTGAGCCTCCGTGACACGGTTTTTTAGATCTTTGCCATCGCGGATAGGCCGGCCGTTAAATGAAATAATCACGTCGCCACCCTCCAAGCCGCTGCGTTCCGCCGGTGAATTCGACTGAGTCGTTGCAACAAGGGCCCCGTTCGTGTCAGGAAGACCAAGTTGTTCTGCAAGTGAGGGCGTGAGCGGGCGCATGACCACTCCAAACCACGGGTGGATAACCCTTCCATGCTGGATGATATCTTCATAAACCCTTCGTGCCACATTGGAGGGGATGGCGAATCCGATCCCCTCGGAGCCTCCGCTCCGGCTAATGATGAAATTGTTGATGCCGATGACGTTGCCATGAATGTCAATGAGAGGCCCCCCCGAGTTGCCCGGGTTGATCGTAGTGCTGGTCTGAAAAAATTCATTGGCGGCTTCACTGAGCGTACGCCGTCCCTTGGCGCTGATGATGCCCTGGGTGACCGTTTCTTGGAGACCGAAGGGATTTCCCACGGCAAAGACCATCTGACCCACGCGGACCTGTTCCGAGTCTCCGAAGGCGATCGGAGTCAGTCCCTCGGCATCCACTTTGAGAACTGCAATATCGGAACTTTGATCAATTCCTGCAATCCGAGCAGGGAGCGTGCGTCCATCACTCAGTTGAACCGATACCTCCGCTGCGCCGTTGACCACATGCCAGTTGGTGACAATGTAGCCTTCGGAGGAGACGATCATACCAGAGCCCATCTTGCTTGTTGGGGTGACGTCGCCTCTCCCGAGCCCGAAAAACTGCCGCACAAGTGCCTCGCGATCCGGGGCTGCGGTTGTCGTGATGCTCACGACCGAGGGAATAACGCGGTCCACTAGGCTGGTGAATTCGGAATCGAGTGCTTCCAGTGAATGTTCCGAGGAGTCGGAAGTTCTTTCCAACGTGGATGAAGCCACTCCTCCACCGTGGACAATGACTCCCGAGGGGGCGGGAGTTTCGGGCTGCATGATTTTCCAGAATGAGATAGCCCCGACAACCAGTCCAAGCAGCAGTAAAAAAAGAAGGAATCCCGGAAGATTCCCGCGACGCTTCTGAAACTGTGTCATTGATTCGGATCGAGTTTCAAGCCGGCCAATATGCTCTCCTTTAGAGGCTCCAACTTGAGTGCCTCCGCCTTGGGAGATTGCCAGAGAATCACCGCCAGTGTGCCCGTGGAGTCATTGGCACGCATGACTTCGGTCATCTGAAGAGGCTGATCTCCTTCAACGGGAAATTCGAAACTGATTTCATGAAATACCCCTGATTGGGATTGTTTTATGGGGGTGGCCTCATCTCCTGCTTTTTCATTCAACTCCCGAGCCAGACCCATCGCATATTCACTTGCTTTCTGGCCGGAGTCCTTCGCCCCGTTCCGGTCAATGGTCATGCTCAACCCGGTTGTCCAGGGATCGGTGTCGCCCGATATCTTTTCCTTCGTTGCCAGAAGCATTTCGCCCTCCAGCAGCTTGCCTGGGATCAAGGTCCAATCTTTGGGGAGCGAAATTTTGGCATGTATTTCGGGAAGATCATGTGAAACCAAAGGAGGTTGACAGGAGTTTGCCGGAAGAGTTGCAGCGGCCGGAGGGGGCGGAGATATTGGTGAGGGGGCGGTCGGACTATTTGTGGGAATTGCCGGGGCCGCATCACCTGAATCTGCATTTGTTGAACGGTTGCCGAGCGAGGTGGGAGCGGCGATATCTGTGGCGATGGCCTGGCCAGTGACGCCCGTCATCACGAGAACGAGCAACGCCAGGAATAACTGAGAACCCATGGGAAGATTTTTCATGACTTGGGCATCGGAGGCAATGGAGCATCCGGAAAGCGTTTTTTCAACTCCTCAAGTGATTTTTCAGCCTCCGTGAGATCACCGGCACGCCGATAGGCATCGACGGCTTTTGCTAGGGCTTTGGGGGCTAGGCTCGGGTCATCCGAAAGCACAGCGACAGTGACGTACGCTTTTGCCGCATTGGCAAAGTCTTGTCGAGCGATGAACAGATCGCCTGCCAAGATTCTCGCCTCGGCATTGATCGGTCCCTCAGGTTGGAGTAGCATGGCCTCGTCGATCATGGATGAGGCCTGAGGTAGATTTTTCATCGAACGCTGAATCGATGCCCCCAGAAGCAGAGCCTGAGCTCTGGATGCTGGGTCATTGGATAGCTTCAGGCAGGCCGCGGCAGGAGCCTGCGCGTCTCGGAATTTTCCCTCACTGATGAGGGCAGTTGCTAGTGTTTTTTGGATTTCCGGATCGGATGATCCCGGAAGTCCGTCTCTCACAAGGGGTGCAAGGAATTTCTCCGCTTTCGGCGCGTTCCCGGATTCCATCGCTTTTAGACCAAGCCAGCGTCCCACTTCGGGGGGAATGGACGATGGGCTCAGAGTTGATGCTTCACGTTCCGCATCATCGGGTTTGTTCAGATAATAATCAGCTAGCAGAATGCGAAGTCCCGCACGTTCGCCGAACTGTTTTGGATCGGCAGCGCGAGCTTGGGAGAGTTCCAAAACTGCCGTCGGATAATCCTTGTTGGAGAGGGCAGTCCATCCGATCCAGTAATGAGCCTGAGCCTTGGCTGTGCTGTTCGGGTAGTCATGAAGGAGGAGCCTGAATGCCTCCACCATCCCCGTGTCATCCTGCTGCTGCCCGAGGAGCAAAGCCTTTTGCTGAAGTGCAAGCTCCCGCTCCGGAGCTTTGGGATAGTGCAGTTCCAGTTGGGAAAAATCCGCAAGGGCTCCTGCAACATCTTTTTGCTGCTGTTTCAGCAGAGCGAGTTGGGCAAGGGCAGCTGGAGCCTTTTCATCATTCGGATAGGCTTTGATGAACGTCGCAAGCGCCTCAGCCGCATCCTCCTTATCTCCAGCCTGGATCAACGCCCAAGCTTCCTTATAAAGAATATCCGTTTTCGAGGAGGGTGGAAGTGCCGAAGTGTCGATTTGATGATAGAGTGCAGCGGCATCCTTGAAGCGTCCCCGCCGCAACGTCTCCTCGGCCTTGAGAAGCTGGGCTCTCGAGCGATCTGACGGATCGGAGGCCGTTAGCAGGTACTGGTCAATTTCGGTGAGCAGGGAATCGGCATGTGTGTCATGCAATACCAAAAGCCGCTGGAAAGGGGCGATTGTCGAGGCTTTGCTGCCGGGATATTCCTTGATGATAGTATCGTAGATAGCAAGAGCTTGGCTATTTTTTCCAACTTTGCGCGAGGCATTGGCCTGGAGCAGCAGGATTTCCGGCTTGTTCTCCGGGTCGCCGGAAAGTGCCGTGCTGGCCAGTTTCAATACTTCGGTCTGATCATTGGATGATGCGGCAAGCCTCAGAGCGCCAAGGGCGGCTGCTGATTGCCACGCGCCTGCATCCTTGGTCGCAGCGACGCTCTCAAAGAGCTTTCTCGCTTCCTCTATTTTCCCCAGATCAGCCAAGATGAGCGCTGACTTGACAGCAGCTTCGCCGAAGGTATTTCCGTGAGGTTTCGATGAAAGAATTTCGCGATACCAATCCAGAGCTTGATCTTTGCTGCCGGAGGCGACTTCCGAATCGGCGAGATGAAGCTGGGCAGGGATGCGATAGGCATTTTCCCCCGTGCTCCTTGCAAGGGTTTGAAAGATGCGTGTCGCTTGATCTTTCTGTCCACCCTTTTCACGACAGAGGGCTTCCCTGAAATTCGCCGCCTGTTTGATGGCGGGATCGGTAGCCGCGAGGGCGGATTGGGAAAATGCATCTGCGGCCAAGAGCAGCGTTCCGTCAGCTTCATTCAATTCTCCGAGTCGGAATTCCGCGGCGGCTTTGAATGGTCCGTTTGGATTCTCTTGAAGCAACCGCTGGAGTGTTGATTCGGCAGCCATGCTGCTTCCCATAAGTCGCTGGGATTCAGCAAGATGATAGAGCGCTTTTTCGCGGCCCGGAGTATTAATGGAACTCATGGCCAGAAATTTTTCGTACTCCGTGACGGCGGACTCCGACTGCTTACCGGCATAATACCCTTCGGCAAGCTGCAATTGGGCAGCGAGGGCTGCTGCAGCATCTCCAGTCACGGAGGGCGCGATCCGAATGCTCCCGTCCGGATCAGAACTTTGGTAGGGAGTGAATGGTGTTGTGGAAGGGGAAGCAACAGGGGTGATGGTTGGGGCGGGAGTGCTGGGTTGCAGTGTTGACGGCGTTTGTTGCGTTTGGACGGAGGGGAGTGGCGCCGCAGAAGTGTCCGATCCATCCGTCCCATCTACGGGCAGGGCCTTCATGACCGGAATCGGTGTGGGAGTCGTAAAAGGCGCTGTTGGGGGAAGTGCTCGTCGGACTTCCGGCTCAGCAGAATTGTCCGATGGTGGCTGGGAGGATAGTTGGGCATGCAACGCCGCACATACAGCCAAGCCTACCAAGAGGCCGCTCAGCACGGGGGCAAGAGTGGGGTGGTGAAGTCTCACTACACGATTCAAGGTGTGGTCCCACTGGGAGGACGATCTTCGGGTATGCCGGTTGCGGTGGCGAAAGCAATGTTCCAGATATTGGCACGGCGGCAGAGATCAAGAGTCTGAACGATATGCCCGTAATCGACATGCTGATCTCCACGGAGAACGACAGCTTGGTCTGGGTAGAGTTTGGCAACCCGTGTGAGGGCATCGAGAAGGTCATCCGGAGTCATGACGCGGCGGTTCATGACCAGCGTGCCGTCCGATTTTACATTTACGATCACTTCGCCGACAGAACTTCGATGTTCCTTTGCTTCCGATGCCGATGGCATCTGTACATCGAGTTCCCGTTCCTGTCTAGAAAAGCTCCACGTCAGCATAAAAAAGCCGAGCAACACGAGCAGGATGTCAACCATCGGAGCAATGAGAAAGCCCCGGGGTTCGGGTTGGGTGCTCGTGCGAAAATTCACGGCTAGAGTGGGCTCCAGTTATGGGCTCTGAGCAGTTGGTTTCTAGAAACGGGAATTTTTTCCACGTGAAATCACAAGCTTGGTGAGGAGTAGTGTTGTCGCCCCTTCCATTTCCGATATCATTCCCTGAACCCTCCCTCGGAAGTAGGCATAGGCCGCCATGGCAGGAATACCCACCACGAGTCCTGCGGCCGTTGCAACTAGTGCCTCGGCAACGCCCTCGGCTAACAGCATCGGGCGGGAGGCGGCGACATCATTGGCCATGACACTGAAGGAACGGATCATGCCAAAGACAGTTCCCAGCAGCCCGAGCATCGGAGCGATCGTGGCAATGTCGGCGAGCCATGCCACACGCTGATTCAGCACGGAAGCTTCACGACCACCCTCCGTCTGGGCTATTTCCCGTAATTGATCATCAGTGGCGTGAGGATTGCGCGCGAGAAATTCCAAGGTTCTTGAGATGATGCCTGCTACGGTGTCACGATGGCGATTGGCTATGGCGAGGGCTCCCATCAGGTCACCCTTGCTAAGAAGTGTCTCAACTGTGGCCATGAAACGCGAACTCGCCACAGCACCCCGTCGCAGCGCGAACAGATAAATCAGGATGAGGGCAAGAGTGATGACCGAGAGAATTAGCAAGGGGATCATGACAACACCTCCTGCGAAGAGAAGTCTCGCGAGGGTCTCCGGCTGGGTGTTTTGACCCGCGAGCATCGGAAGCGAACTTACGACCGAGGAGGGCGTGGGAGAGGCGGAGCTTGTCTCATCCGCAGAAGCAACCATAGTAAAAACCCCTGATATTAGGAGTAAGAGGATAATGGGCCACACGGAGGGCATGAAACCGATGGAGCGTGTGAAAAGGAGAGAATTCCTAGGCATCGAAGCTGTAGGATAGCTGAGAGATGCCGACACGCAAGGATGGCTCTAAAGATGATGCAGAATGCCCTGAGCCAATTTTAAGGAAATGGAGGCTGTGGGGAGTGCTATTCCGGCGAGATCGGCAGTGGAGATGAAGACCTGTGACTCTTCCGGGATGCCGTAAAGCAGGGCATTCCTGCGTGGTGGATCTAATTCGCCAAAAATATCATCCAGTAGGAGAATCGGCGGCCTTGTGTGCTCTTTTTGGATCAATCCTGCGACAGCAAGTTTGAGTGCCACGGCGATCGTGCGGCGTTGTCCTTCAGAGGCAAAGGCTCCTGCAGGAATGCCGTCTAGCCGAATACTGACATCATCCCTCTGTGGGCCGACGCGTGTCTGGCGGAGTCGGAGTTCTTCCTCACGGTTGGCCAGAAGTGCTTCCAGTAGAGGTTGGGATGCCCCTGGTTGATACTCCAGTTCAAGAGATTCTCCTGCGATGCGCTGACATGCATCCGCTGCGAGCGGCGAGAGGGCAATCACCAGTTCCCTACGAGCACTGATGATCCGATCACCCGATTCTGAAAGAGGTATATTGTAGGCCGCGATTTCCCTAGCGTGTCCTCCTTCTCTCAGGAGCAGGTTCCTAGATCGCAGGGCACGGTCATAAATTTTAAGATCCTGAGCGTACCTTCCTTTCAGTTGGATTCCGGCGCTGTCGAGCAACCTTCTACGCCGCTCTGCTGCACCGCTGACAAGCCCCAGATCGTCGCTGCCAAAGCAAAGAATCCGACCTTTGGAGAGGTAATCGGAAGATGTTGTCTGCGCCACCCCGTCAATTTTCAGAGAACGCACAGGCGGGAGACACGTAAGGCTAAGGCGCGTTTCCTCAACCATTCCTTCGATGGAAAAACCGCTGCCTCCAAATCTGACCATTTCGCCCAGGTTGGGTGTGCGTGGCGATCGGAGCCGCAGCAGAAGGCAGATGGCCTCGAGAATGGAGGTTTTACCCTGCGCGTTTGCTCCAGTGATAAAATTAAAGCTGGGCCCGGGGATATATTCCAGTGACTCAAAGCAGCGGAATTCGCGAAGTCTCAGCAGTTCAATCTTGCTCAAATCAGAAATACGGCGATTTCATCCCGTGAGGAAGAAACGGAAAATTCCCCTAATGGAGTGCCTTGACAACAGGCTCAAGCGCGGAAAGAACTGGGGAGGGATAGATGCCAAGGGCGAGAATTCCTGCTCCCATTACGGCAATCAGGACTTTAACTGTCGTGGATACGGTAATTGGAGTCAGCTCACTGGGCTGCTGCCAGTACATGGCTCGTACGACCTTGAAGTAGTAATAAAATCCGGCGGCCACGGTGACACAGCCGATGACCACCAGTCCGTAATGTCCCTGATGGATCGCCACTTCAAAGATAAGGAACTTTCCGATGAATCCGGCGGTGAAGGGGATACCAGCGAGCGAGGCCATGGAGAGAAGCATGGCTCCAGCCAGGAGAGGGGAACGCTGGGAAAGTCCGTTGAATCGGGAGATGTCGTCGCCACCCGTATTTTCCGTGACAATCAAGAGGACAAGGAACGACAGGAGGGTCATTCCGAGATAACCGGCGAAGTAGAAACCAATGGCTGGAATGGCGAGCGCCGATCCCAGGCTGGCCAGGCCAATCAGGAGATAGCCTGCATGGGCGATGCTGGAATACCCAAGGAGGCGTTTCAAGTTGGTCTGAGGAATGGCGGCGAAGTTTCCGAAGATCAGGGTTAATATAGCGAGGAGCGTGATGACGGCTTCGAGTTTGTGGGCAAGGAAAGAGACGCCTTCCAGAGCAAGCAGAAGACGGATCAGGACAACAAAACCAGCCGCTTTCGAGGCCACGGAGAGGTAGGCCGTGATCGGANNGTGCCCCCTGGTAGACATCAGGCACCCAGAACTGGAAGGGGAATGCTGCGATCTTGAAGCTTAAGGCAACCAGAACAAGGGCGATGCCAAAGAGCAGCGGCGTGTGAGAGGATTCCGGAAGGAGCTGAATCGCCGGTGCGAGGTCATTCAGATTAGTGGTACCCGTCACGCCAAAGATCCAGGTGATGCCATAAACCAGGAAGCCGGTGGAGAGGGCTCCAAGAATGAGATACTTGGTGCCTGCTTCCAGGGAGGCCTGATTTTGACGCAAATAGGTGACCAGGATGTAGAGCGTGATGGTGGCAAGTTCCAAGGCCACAAAAATCATGATGAAATCAACCGCTTGCACCATCCACATCAACCCCGCGCAGGAGAAAATGGGCAGAATGGCAAATTCCCCAATGCCACCACCAGCCCTCTCGGCAGGAACATATCGTTCCAGTACGGGACGGAAAGAGGGTGCCATCAGGACAACCACAATGGTGCTTACCAGAAGAAAGCGGATGAAGAAGAGGGACAGGAGATCAGAGGTTACAAAAGCTGCAACTGGGCTATCCGGTGATGGTGCTATTGGGGGAAAGATAAAACTCAGAACGAGAATTACCCCTAATCCTAGGGCACCGAGAAAGGAGATGTAGTTTTTGTCGGACCGATCGACAAAGGAATCGGCAAGGAGCAGGAGGATGCCGAGGGCGACAACGGCAATTTCAAGAAGGACGGTATTCACAGTGAGTAGTTCGGCGTTCCGTTAGTGAGGAAAGGCAGTGCCCACCATTTTCAGGATGATTTGGGGATAAAATCCTGCAATGAGGAGTGGGATGATCAAAAGGATGACACTATAGCGGGCCGTCGGGGAGAGATCGGTGATTGATTCCCAACGGGCTGCAATCGGACCCCAGAATATCGAACGGTAGGCACGCAGCATATAGATTGCCGAGATCACGACACCCCAGACTGCAATCACAATGGCCACGATCATTCCCGGGCCGTAGGCCGGGATCGCAGCGGTGGCTCCGAAGAAGACAAGCACTTCACCGGCGAAATTGGCAAATCCCGGGAGACCTACCGAAGCGAGCGAGACAAATCCAAAGAGAATACCGAGAACAGGAACGGCCTTGGCGAGTCCCCCGAGTTCGGAATAATCGAGTGTTCCTGTGCGCTGGCGGATCTCCCCGCAGAGGGCAAAGGCCGCAGCAACGGAAAGACCGTGGGCAAACATCAGCATGGCCGCACCGTTGTAGCCGATGAGATTCAGGGATGAATCTCCCCCGATGACAGCCACCGAGGCGAGCCCGAGAAAAATATACCCCATGTGCATCACGCTGGAGTAACCGACGGTCCAATCAAGACGCTTCTGAGCCACGGTGACATAGCCGATATA